>CAYPBX010000093.1:6416-8180 GCA_964409075.1 uncultured Candidatus Obscuribacterales bacterium | reverse complement strand
CTCGATGACGCTGAGGCTCGCCGAGCAGGTATCAGCTGTCTTTGCCGCCAACCACGGAGTGCTCGATGATGTTGAAAATGCAGAGATTCCCCGCTTCAAAAAAGAATGGTTCAACTACCTCTCAACCAAGGCAGATAAGATTGAGGAGAAGCTGGAGTCAGGCGAAAAGCCTTCAGCCGAGCTGGAAAAGTCTCTTCTTGATGAGCTCAACAATTTCAAGGAGAACTTCTTCAAGAGTTAGGCACAACTATTTGGATGAATGACATGGCAAACCTGAAGGCTATCCGCAACCGAATAAAGAGCGTGCGATCCACCGAGAAGATTACGCATGCCATGCGCCTGGTAGCTGCGGCCAAGGTGAAGCGGGCCCAGAGCCGAGTTGAAGCCGCCCGACCGTTCACACAAAAAGTGGTAGCGCTCCTGCAGGAGGTGGCTCGCGAGGAGGCCAACATTGACCTTTTCGAAGTGCCGCTCTTGGTCCCCAGGGCGGTAAGGAAGGTAGGGATCATCGTTCTCTCCTCCGACCGCGGACTTTGCGGCTCCTACAATGCCAACATCTTCAAGGCGGTTACTTCGCGCATTCAAGAACTAGACAGTGAGGGTAAAGCAGCTACGCTTATCTTAGTAGGGCTCAAGGCCGTGGCTTTCTTCCGCAATGTGAAGATTGAGAAGCTGCGCACATATACCCTATTGCCAGCAATACCGACCGTGGAAGAAGCCAAGCTCATCTCCGAGCAGGCGTGCCAGGCCTACACACAAGGGCAGGTAGATGCAATCGAGATTGTAAGTACTGATTTCATCTCGCTTTTGCGCAGCCAGGTGGTCACCACCTCCTATCTGCCGCTGGCGGCACCGGAAGTACCACTTGATCGACCGCCGACACCAGAGCGTATCTTCGAGCCCTCCATGCAAGATGTGCTCGAGGAGCAGATAATTCCCATGTACCTGGAGAACGTCATTTATCAGGCGCTGCTTGAGGCCTCAGCCTCCGAGCTGGCAGCCCGCATGAACGCCATGTCGAACGCCTCCAACAACGCCCGCGATCTCCTACAGTCTCTGACCCTGGTCTACAACAAGGCCCGCCAGGCGAGCATCACCCAGGAGCTGCTCGAGATAGTCGGTGGTACAGAAGCGCTTCGTCAGTAGGATCTTTCCATTGCCATTGAACAGAAGGCAAACGAGTATCGCCATGCTGGGAGCAGCAGCTGTGGTGCTCACATTGGTTTATCCGCCCTGGGTTATACAAGGTGGCATCTGCTGGGATTCCATGGGATACGGACTGTTCTATAAACCGCCGCATAGGGTAATTCGTGCCGCCGATTTGCAAGATAAGCAGGACGCCAATAAGTTCGAATTCGAGTACCTTCCATTTCTAAGGACAGGTGAGCTTAGCCGGTTGAACAACGGTGACTATATCCTCAAAGCCAATGCCTTAGATCTTACACAGCTGCTTCCCTTCTGGTTCGTAATTGTGTCAATTTCGCTGCTTCTATTGATTGCAACTCGCAATCCATCCCAACGCAGGGGATAACTGCCGTTGATTGGATGCAGCTGAGGCCGTCGCCTTGCTGGATAGTATCGGACGTGGCAGTGCCAGGCTTCATGTTACGATCAAGGTGTATAGCTTCTGGAGCTACTACGCCCGGGCAGCGGAGCGCTGCGGAGACAGAGAGGACTAAGCGACTCTTGAATATTATGTTCAGGCAGCCAGCGGAGGAGGCGAGGAGACCAGGGCCAAGAGCGACTCTTGACTCTTGCGCCCAG
>CAYPBX010000093.1:0-6316 GCA_964409075.1 uncultured Candidatus Obscuribacterales bacterium | reverse complement strand
GAAGCGGAGGGTTCCGGCCCAGGAAGCCGTAGCGAGCGTGTGAAGAGCGGAGGAGGCGAGGAGACCAGGGCCAAGAGCGACTCTTGACTCTTGCGCCCAGGGAGCGAAGCGGAGGGTTCCGGCCCAGGAAGCCGTAGCGAGCGTGTGAAGAGCGGAGGAGCAGGCGAAGCCTGCGACGGAGCGATTAAAAAAGGAGAGAAAGATGCCGATTGGACCTGGTGAGATTGCGCTTATTGCTGCAATTGCGCTCTTAATTTTCGGCCCGAAGAGGCTGCCGGAGCTGGGCAAAGCGCTCGGGCAGGGCATTGGCAACTTCAAGAAGTCGCTCAGCCGGGCTCAGAACGAGGTGACCGATGCTCTCCAGGAGGAGAGCGAGAAGAGCAAGGGGGAGGAGCCCGCCAGCCAGGCCTCCGCCGCGCCGGGTTCTGACCGGATGAACGGTTCTTAGAAGATTGTCTTAATCTTGAAGCGCCAGACACACAATGAGTTCCAGGTTGTCTCCAAGTTCCAGCCTGCCGGAGATCAGCCTGCAGCAATTACCAAGCTGAGCGAGGGGCTTGCCAAAGGTCTGGCATATCAGACCCTTCTCGGGGTCACCGGCTCCGGCAAGACCATGACTATGGCTCATGTCATCGCCGCCACCCAGCTGCCGGCTCTCGTGCTCGCCCACAACAAGACGCTGGCAGCTCAGCTGTGCAATGAGTTCCGTGACCTCTTTCCTCACAATGCAGTCGAGTACTTCATCAGCTACTACGACTACTACCAGCCGGAGTCCTACATACCATCAACCGACACATATATAGAGAAAGAGGCGAACATCAACAACGAGATCGACCGCCTGCGCCACTCGACCACCCGCTCCCTCTGGGAAAGGGGGGATGTAATTGTTGTGGCATCGGTCAGCTGCATCTATGGGCTGGGCGTGCCCGAGCGTTACCTGTCGGCAGCAGTTGAGATTTCAGTCGGCGATACGCTGGACAGGCAGGAGCTTGCCCGTGCCCTGGTGAAGATACACTACGACAGGAGCAGTCTGGTCGTGGAGAGAGGCCGCTTCCGGGCACGCGGCGACGTTGTCGAGATCTTCCCCTCTTACGAGGAGCGCATCATCCGCATTGAGCTTTTCGACCAGGAGGTCGAGCGCCTGGCGATAACCGATCCCCTCACAGGCGAAGTTCAGGAGCTGCCCGACACTGTGAGGATTTATCCTGCCAAGCACTATGTCACCGACGAGCTGGAGATGGAAGCAGCGATCAAACAGATTGAAATCGAGCTTGCTGAAAGGTTGACCGAGCTCAAAGGTCAGGAGAAGCTCCTGGAAGCGCAGCGGCTCGAGCAGCGAACTGCCTTCGATATAGAGATGCTGCGCGAGGTGGGCTACTTAAACGGCATAGAGAACTACTCCCGTATTCTCGATCGCCGCAAGCCTGGGCAGCCGCCGCAGACGCTGGTCGATTACTTCCTGCGCAAGTACGGGCGCGACGGATTCCTTACCTTCATAGACGAGTCGCATGTAACGCTGCCGCAGCTCAAAGGGATGTATCTTGGTGACCGTTGCCGCAAAGACACTCTAATCGATTATGGCTTCCGATTGCCCTGCGCGCGCGACAATCGCCCGCTCACAGCCGAGGAGTTCTTCTCCAAGGTGGGCCGCACTATCTTCGTCTCCGCCACGCCAGGAGACCGGGAGGTGGCAATCAGCAATCAGGTGGTCGAGCAGCTGATAAGGCCCACCGGACTGGTTGATCCGGATGTGGAGGTCCGACCTGTCGTCGGACAGATAGACGATCTCATTGCCCAGATACGCGCCCGCGCTGAGAAGAGCGAGCGCACCCTGGTAACCACCCTCACAAAGCGGATGGCTGAGGATCTGAGTGAATATCTTAAGGATATCGGCATCCGCGTGCGCTGGCTGCACAGCGACATCAAGGCGCTCGAGCGCGTGGAGCTTCTGCGCGACCTGCGCACGGGAGCCTTCGATGTGCTGGTTGGAGTCAACCTTTTGAGAGAAGGGCTGGATCTGCCCGAGGTCAGCCTTGTCTGCATCATGGAGGCCGACAAAGAAGGCTTCCTGAGGGCAGAACGCTCTCTCGTGCAAACGATAGGGCGGGCAGCCAGAAACGTGGGCGGGCAGGTGATTCTCTATGCCGAGCGCACGACAGAATCGATGGCGCGCGCTTTGAAAGAGACACGGCGCCGCCGACAGCTGCAGCTGGCATACAACCAGGAGCACAACATCACACCGACAACTATCGTCAAGGAGACCACAAACAGGCTCCTGGAGTCCTTACGGGGAGAGCGCCAGATAGTTCCCTGCCGGCAGGGGTCCTCCTATGCCCAGATGGCAGCACAAGAGCTTGCCTCTCGACAAGCCGATCTGAAGCAGGTGATGCGCAAGCTGGAGAAAGAGATGAAGCAAGCAGCAATGGAGCTTGACTTCGAGCACGCAGCCGAGCTGCGCGACCAGTTAAAGGTCCTTAAAGAATTGGCAGCAACAGGAAAGCAGTCCAAGAGCTGAAGGGGACTCCCGCGACGGCTTAATCCACCCTTACATGCTGCACAGGCTCAGGCGCCGCACCTATACTGGACTGGTGCCGCTTGCCAGCGGGGCTCTGCGCTTCTACCCTGCTGAACTCATCCCACAACAATATTATGTAATTGTTCAGAATCCTCTTGAAGACGTGTCGCGCACCTAAAATACTGCCGCGGCACGTCGGCTTTTTCTCTTACTCAGGCGCTGCAGAGCGCTGTAAGTATAATCCAGGGCGAGAGCTGAGCGGACAGCCGGAGCCAAGCAAGGGAATCACCAGACAGCATTCTCGTTTATCCAGCAAGCCGTTTAGAGAACACCAGCCAAAGAAAGAAGAGGTAGTGATGTCCAGAGCAGCAGTTAAAAGCGGTAAGCGACGCCGGACAGACAGCAAAGTGGATGCGCCTCGAAAAATTGGCGGCCTTTTGGTCGACGATGATAACAGCGCTAAGCGTAAGGAGTTCGCCTAGCTGGACCTCATCGACGACGATGCCGATACCTTTACAATCATCGACGACGACGACGAATCACTGGATGACGACGAAGAGCCCGTTGAGATGCCGTCGGCCCGCGAGATTGCTACCGAGGATTCGGTGCGCCTTTACTTGAGAGAGATCGGGCGTATACAGCTGTTGAAGCCGGACGAGGAGATCGAGCTTGCCAGGCGGATACTCGCCGGCGACATGATCGCCAAGCGCAAACTGGTGCAGGCCAATCTGAGACTGGTGGTATCAATTGCCAAGAAATACATTGGAAGGGGTCTGTCTTTCCTAGATCTCATTCAAGAAGGAAATCTGGGCCTGATCCGGGCCTCGGAGAAGTTTGACCACGAGCGCGGCTACAAGTTCTCCACCTACGCTACCTGGTGGATTCGTCAGGCTATTACCAGGGCGCTCGCCGATAAGTCAAGAACAATTCGCGTGCCGGTGCACATGGTCGAGACAATCAACAAATTGAAGAAGATCACCCGGCAGCTGGCCCAGGAGCTGAACCGCAAGCCGACCGAGCATGAGCTGGCGCAAAACATGGGCGTCTCCCTGCAGAAGCTGCACGAGATTATCAAGGCAGCCAAGGAGCCAATCTCGCTTGAGACACCTATAGGCAAGGAGGAGGACTCGCGCCTGGGCGACTTCATCGAAGACGCTGAAGCCGACCGACCTGACACCACCGTCACGCACGAGCTTCTGCGCCAGGACCTGGCCAAGATGCTCAACGAGCTGACACCACGAGAGCGTGATGTCCTGAGGTTGAGATTCGGGCTGGATGACGGTCGCCAGCGCACCCTCGAGGAGGTCGGGCAGCTCTTTGCCGTTACTCGCGAGCGCGTGCGCCAGATTGAGTTCAAAGCTCTAAGAAAGCTCCGGCAGCCAGGAAGATCATCACGCCTGAGAGAGTATCTCTGATGCCGGGCACACGATTGTCCAGGCGGCGATTAATGATACTATGTCCAACCAGCGAAGCAGAGGACTCGGGCTCACGAGTCTGGAGCGGAGCGGGGCAAGAGCGGAGCGATTAATGAAGGAGCATCTTCAGGTAAATGGGCTTATCAGGGGATCAGACACCACCATCGCCGCCGTCTTTCGGAGATGAGAGCGATATCTTTGCGGTATCAGATACCCTACCTTTGAGCGCCGGGCAGCGGGTGGTAGACACGCAGTCAGGATTTCTCATTGTTGTCAGATCCGCAGGACCGGTTACGCAAATATCCTTCAGGCGTCAGCTTGGCACCCCACCTAAAACCTCTGTCGATCTGACGCCGGATGAAGCCGTAAAGCTTGCCCACATCCTCTCAGATCACGCCTTCCGCCTGCCAAGCCCTAAGCTGAGACGCGGCAGAAGGACAAACCGCGATAGAGACTACAACAGCCGCCCGGCTGCGCAGGTAGCCGGAACCTACTGGATGCCTGTCCTGATTGCAGCCTGCCTGGCTTTTCTGGCAGGCTCAGTCACAGGCTACCTGGTCGGCTTAAAAGCCCCGCCCCGGCAGCAAGCAAAGCCGATCGCCGCTCCCAGCATGTCGACAAGCACATCCCCTGCAGTTGCAGATCTTCCTGGCACCAGGGACTGATGCAGCTCGTCTGTCAATGCATAGACAGTGGCAATTGCAAATGCCCAGGCAGAAATGAGCCGCGGATGCTTCCCAACGACAGCTGGTGCGCTGCCGGCGGCAGCCCAGCGGCATAAGCAGAAAAGAATCAGATACTCGCAAAGGTGAGTTGTCTTGCGAACCAACACGTTCCAGGAGCCAAACAGTCTCTGTGTGTGATCTGCTGACTGAGGCTGGCAGGAGAAACAGAATATTACCGCCATCCAGAAGGCAACGTAAAGCCAGCGGAGATGCCGTCTATTCTCAACCGCACAAGCCATTGCTGCCTCCGCTACCGCTTCAAAACAGCCTCATCTCCTGCCTGCCGCCAGGGCTCTCCTGGGGCTTCCGGCACCGGAAGGCAGGCCAGGCTTGCCCTTCGAGACAGAGGCAGAGCCCTTGAGGAAAAAACGCCATTGCCTGTCTGTTGCGGCAGATATGCCGACGCGGGCTGACCGGCCCAGCCGGGCGGCAGCAACAGGTGGCATCTTGGCAATCCAGAGGCCGCTGTCTGGATTCATAAGACTTATGCCGTTGAATCTCTTATCAATTTGAAAGGCACGGCAGAGTTTGCCAGGCCCGTCCGCTCCAGGGCGGTCAACAGCCCGGATAAGCACCGCTCCGGCATGCCCGTCAGGTTCTGTAACAACGTTCAGGCAAAAATACATGCCGTAAATAAAGTAAACGTAAGCATGACCGGGCGGGCCGAACATGACCTGTGTGCGAGCCGTGCGCCCACGGGCCGCATGGCAGGCCGGATCGTCGGCTGTATACGCTTCCACTTCGACCATGGAGCCGGCAAGAACGGTACCATCCGGGAGCCTGCGGCACAGGTAAGCACCGATGAGCTCCCTGGCGACAGCAAGGGTAGGGCGAGCAAAAAACTCTTGCCTGTAGGCCCTTATGAGATCAACCATAGCTATTTAGTGTAACATCGTAACTACCGGCTTTCTTTATGAAAAAGGCGCGCAGATTACATCCCTGGCAGCAGAAGCCGCAGGGCCAGAGCACCGGACTGTCGGCCAGGAAAGCGATATCAAGTAAAAGAACCTGTGTGCGGAATTGCAGGATACCTGAATCTTAACGGCACAGCGGCCGATCCTGGCGAGCCCATGCTCCAGGCTATGTGCGCGACCATGGTGCACCGCGGACCTGATGATGTGGGCTACCGGTTCATGGGCCCGGTTGCGCTGGGAATGACCCGTCTTGCCATCATCGATCTCAAGCGAGGGCATCAACCGCTATGTAATGAGGACGGGTCGGTATGGATAGTCTTCAATGGCGAGATATACAACTTCAAGGAGCTCCAGAGGGCGCTCGTTGCCCGCGGGCACACGCTATCTACCGAGTCTGACACGGAGACGATCGTCCATCTCTACGAAGAGTACGGCATAGAATTGCTCAAGCACCTGGACGGCATGTTTGCCTTTGCCCTCTGGGACAACGAAAGGCAGCGCCTGTACCTCGCCAGGGACCGCATGGGGGAGAAGCCTCTCCACTGGGGAATATTTAACGGCCAGCTTGTCTTCGGCTCGGAGCTCAAGGCGCTGCTTGCCCATCCTGCAGTAAAGCGCAAGCTGAATTTCAAGGCCCTCCAGAAATACCTCGCCTTCGAGTACGTGCCGGCTCCTGACTCGATCTTCGCCGGCATCGAAAAGCTGCCGCCGGCGCACTCGGCTGAGGTGAGCGAATCAGGCATACAG
>CAYPBX010000092.1:0-8190 GCA_964409075.1 uncultured Candidatus Obscuribacterales bacterium | reverse complement strand
AGGCCAGAGATTCTTGTCAGGCCGGATTTTGCCAGAGCGGCCGACCAGGGTGTGTCGGTAGAGGCTATCGCCAGAACAGCTCGCATTGCCACCGTAGGTGATATCGAAGCTAACATGGCAAAGTTCAACCTGAAGGACAGGCAGATAAACATTCATGTTCAGCTGGACCCTGCTTATCGGCACGATATCAATGTAATCGGTAACCTGAAGATACTGGCTAATGATGGCAGGCTGGTGCCACTCAGGAACGTAGCTTCGCTTGAGGTTGGCTCTGGACCTTCAGAGATCATGCGTTACGATCGAGCCAGACAGGTGAGCATTGAGGCCAGTCTCGCGCCCACGCTTGCGCTGGGGGTTGCGCTGAAAAAAGTACACGAGCTGCCGGCCTTCACGCAGCTGCCTGAGGGAATACACGAGCGGCCAGCAGGTGATGCTGAGATTCAGAGAGATGTGTTCGAGGGCTTCGGTGGTGCTATCTACTATGCGATACTGCTCATCTATCTGGTGCTGGTGCTCCTCTTTGAGGGGTTCTTGCAGCCGCTGACAATAATGATGTCGCTCCCGCTTTCGCTCGGCGGCGCATTAATTGCTCTTCTTCTCTTCCAGAAATCATTATCTATGTATGCCCTGATTGGTATTGTTATGCTAATGGGCCTGGTTACCAAGAATGCAATACTACTGGTTGAATATTGCCTCATGGCTGTGCGGACCGGGCTTCCCAGAATGGTGGCTGTGCATCAGGCGTGCCAGACGAGAATGCGGCCCATTGTCATGACTACGACGGCCATGATAGCTGGCATGTTGCCGATTGCATTCGGGATTGGCGAAGGCTCAGAGATTAGATCACCAATGGCGATTGCCGTGATTGGCGGACTGATTACATCGACGTTGCTGACTCTGGTTATTGTCCCTGTAGTCTTTACCTATGTGGACGACTTCCAGCAATGGCTTTTGCGCACAACCGGCATAAGGCTGGCGCGCAAGAAATGGGAGCCCCCAGCCGCAGATCAGGAGAGCAGCCTGAGCGCTGTGTGATTGACTAACTGGTGCCAGTAGCTCTGTGAGCGTCATAATTTCAGCAGAGCTTGTTATTGAATTGTCTGCTACTCCTTGTTCCACCGCAGCCACTCTCAGCCCGGCAGCTCGAAGTCAGGAGGAATCATTACTGATACTGCGCGCGGTGCCACCTCGATGTGCATAGGAGTGGTGTCGCATCGTTCTCCGTCGATCATTGCAGTAACAGGGCCAATCTGTCTCGGCCCGTTTAGCGCATCTTGCGACCTGAAGATTCTTTTGATCTTTGAGCGAAGTTGCTGCAGGCGAGAGGGACTGTCTTCAATCGCAGCCACATCTATCGTGACTGCTTTCACCTTGCGCACGTAATAAGGAGCTTGGGATTCCACGAAACCACCGGCGAACTTGAATCCTAGTGCCAGGTAATCACTGAACCCTCTGGGATTGAGAATGCACAGATCGAGATAGCCGTCGTTGATCCTGGCTGTCTCTGAGAGCTTGCCTATGCCCAGATCGGCAACGTTACTGACAAAGATTCCGGAGGCCGCGACCTTGAAAGATTCACCGCGCGTGGTTACCTGGAAGCCCGCGGGGGGTTGAGCAAGAGTCTGGATCAACGAGCTGGCGTAGGCCAGGATCTTCCAGTTGGTTTTGTCCTCCTGTCCGGGAAGAAGAATTGCATCCGACATCGGCCCGGCGCCGCAGGCAACAGAAAAGTATTGACCGTTCATTATTCCCAGATCGATTGCTGTGGGGACACCATGAAAAATTGTCTCCAGCGCTTGAGTAAACGGTTCCCCGAAAAGATTGTCTCTGTAAATGCCGAGGTTGCGGGCCAGCTGGTTACCGGTGCCCAGGGGAAGTATGCCCACAGGGCAGGCGAGCTTTGCTTTAGCTGCTGCAGCCAGCATCAAGCGCACGCTACCGTCACCACCGGCTACTACCACCAGATCCGGAGGGTGCGAGGCAAGCTTGAGAAGGTCCTCTCCCCTGGAGTCTGCCTCGGTTCTGGCAACTGTGACAGCTGCGCGGTCATCAGAGGACAGACGGTGAATCACCGTTCCCAGCCACATTTCAGGCAGGGAAGCGGTGCCGGCTGCCGGGTTGTAGATGAGGAGTATATGACGCTGCATCTGTATAAATCGTTCTTGTTGCACGCGCGGCTGCCAATTGATCGCCGCTGAATCCGGCCTGCCCACTACCAGCTTAGCGGTCTGTGCTTGCTCCTGCACCCCCGGAGAAGGACGTCTTGGTTTTCGACGTACAGCTGTCAAGTGATAGCCGCCAGGCGTTCCAGCATTTGTGCGCGGAGCTGAGGCAACAAAAGAACCTCCATGAGCGTCTTATAACCCGCCTATCTCTTGAGAATTACACGTAGAGGGGTTAGAATCCGGCGGCGACGGTGCTCGGGTCGCCTGGTTTGAGCAGAAGGCTGAGGCGAGTTGACAATCGGTTGCGAGCCAGTATCTTCTTTCTTGGCAGCGTTGGCACTGATTGATGCCGATAATGACTCAAACAGATGAAAGAGCGCTCTCTCCCGTCAGGGTGAAGAGCGGAGTGTTTCCCGTCAGCTTTGCTGCTCTACTTATCCTTGGTGTCGCCCTGGGGCTCTGGTCGCCGGTTTCGGCAGGCGGCAGGAGCACTGCAGGCAACGTGTCAGTAGTCGAGGTGCGTGTGGACGGCAAGCTGTTCCAGAAGATGAGCACGATTCTCGAGGCGCCTCCGGAGGCCATATGGCAGATACTCACCGATTACGGGCGGGCAACTGAGATATTCACGAATTTGAAGCGCTGCAAGGTCCTGGAGGATAAGGGCTCTACAAAGCTGGTCAGCCACACCATTGCCCCTACAGGCCTGCCAGGCACCTTTCAGTATGTGGTTAAGGTCAAGGAGACGGCGCCGACGAGGATCGAGTGGCAGAGGATAGCCGGCGCTTTTCGTGAAGTGGACGGCTACTGGGCTCTGGAGCCTCTAGATGCAGGTCGGGCGACGCGGGTAACCTATTGCGCCCACATCAACGGTGGCCTCTTTTATCCTCAGCCGGTCGTTCGTCGGCAGGTGCAGATGGATATGCCGCAGGTAATGTCCAACCTTCAAGGCGAGGTAAAGGAGCTCAAGCGCCTGCGCATTGCCCGGAAACCGGAAGAGCCAACGCGCTAGTACCGACTTGCAGATATTCGCGTACGCCTGTAGGGGCGGATTGCATCCGCCCGGGCGCGTGCAACGCGCCCCTACTTTGCTAGAATGTTTTCCCTATAGGGGAGAGGTACCGAAGTGGTCATAACGGCGCCGCCTCGAAAGCGGATGGGCGTAAGCCACGTGGGTTCGAATCCCACCCTCTCCGAGTCTGGATCTGGTTGTGCTGGTTATTCTGTCCGGTTTCTTGCTGCGGGACGGATTCCGCGTGGGCGCTGGCGCGCAATTCAGGGTAAGGGATGAGAGCAGGAATTATAGGTATGCCTTCCGCCGGCAAGACAGCCGTGTTCAACGCGGTCACAGGTGGTTGTGCCGAGCTGCACTCTTATGCGTCCAAGGCAGAGTCGGATCCGAATCTGGGTGTCGTTACAGTGCCTGACGATCGCCATGAGTGGCTGGTTGAACTGTACAAGCCGAAAAAGAGCACTCTGGCGACGATAGAGCTTGTCGATGTAGCTGGGATGTTACCAGGGATGGGAGGCGGTGAGTCCCTCAGCCCAAAGCTAATAGCGTACTTGCGGCAGGTGGATGCTCTGGTCCATGTTGTGCGGGCCTTTACTGATCCTTCAGTGGCGCATGCCTCTGGCTCGGTCGATCCAGCTCGGGATGCGGAGATGCTCGAGCTGGAACTCATTCTGGCTGATCTATGCCAGGTGGAGCGCAAGCTGGAGAAGATGGATCTGGAGATTGCACGCAAAAAGGGCTCTGAGCGGGCAGCCCTGGAGAAGGAGCAGGATGTGCTTGCGAAGATGAAGACCTCCCTTGCATCTGAGAAGCCACTGAGGTGTCTTGAGCTCACGGAGGAAGACAGCAAGGCTGTACGCGGGTACATGTTCCTCTCGCAGAAGCCGCTTCTTATTGTCGCCAACATTGACGAATCTGAGATCGGCTCCCAGGAGTCCGCCAGCAGCCTGCTGGCGCTGAAGCGCTTTGCCGGGGAGAGGGACATACCTGTGATTACTTTTTGTGCCACCAGCGAGATGGAGATTGCTCAGCTCCCGGAAGGCGAGCGTGGTGAATATCTCGAGGCGCTCGGCATTACCGAGGCAAGCAGGGATAAGCTTGTGCGCACGGCCTATAAGCTGCTTGATCTGGTGTCATTTTTTACGGTCGGCGGCGACGAAGTGAAAACCTGGACGATCGGATCTGGTACTGTAGCCAGAGATGCAGCTGGCAAGGTGCACACAGACATTGCCAGGGGATTTATCCGGGCAGAGGTCGTCTCCTTTGCGGACCTCAAGCAATGTGGCAGCTGGCCTGCTGCGCGCGATAAAGGGCTGGTGCGCCTGGAAGGCAAAGACTATCTGGTTAAGGACGGCGACTGCATCAATTTTCGTTTTGCCATTTAGCGACCTCAGGCTCGTTCCCAATCCGCTCCTGCAGCGGTGTCCATTACCCTGATGCCAAGCTCGGACAGGCGATTGCGGATGAGGTCAGCTGTTGTGAAATCTTTGCGCTCGCGGGACTCCTGGCGAAGCGTGAGCACCAGATCCATGATGCGGCTTATGCGCTGGCTGTCCAGTTGCTGGCTCGTGTCAGCAAGCGTCAACCCCAGGACGCCGGCGAAAGTCTCAAGCGCAAACAGGTAGCTCATCGACCTGTCTCGATCAGGCTCTTGAAAGATCCGATCGGCCAGATGGAAGAGAAGTGCTACGGCAGACGGGGTGTTGAAGTCGTTGTCCATAGCCTCGCTGAATTGGGATTGGTACTCCTCCATCACCTGGCGGGTTTGCTCTGAATTGCTGCCGAGCGGTTTTTGAGCTGCTCTTTGTGCTGAAGCACTGTCAGAGCTGACCGCTGTTACTTTCTTTACGGCTCGTGTCAGCCTTAATAATCCTGCCCGGGTGGCATCCAGGCTCTCCCTGGTGAACTCAATCGGGCTGCGATAGTGCGTCTGGAGGATGAATAGCCGTACCGTATCAGGTGAGTAGGACGAGAGAATATCGTCTATGGTGTAGAAGTTGCCCAGAGATTTGGACATCTTCTCTGAGTCCACCTGCACGAAGCTGTTGTGAAGCCAGTAGGTTGCCAGCGGTTTGCCGGTGAGCGATTCTGCCTGGGCTATCTCATTGTCGTGGTGCGGAAAGATGAGATCTTCGCCACCGCCGTGGATATCAATGGTATCGCCCAGGGTGTGCTTGATCATAGAGCAGCATTCGGTGTGCCATCCGGGCCTGCCCCGCCCCCACGGGCTCTGCCAGCCGGTCTGGTCGGCCCCGCATGCCTTCCAGAGGGCGAAATCCAGCTGGTTGCGTTTGCGTGCGGCAAGCTCCTCCTGACTGAGAACCTGCTCGCGGGCTCCTGCCATCAGATCTTCGAGCTTTTGCTTCTTGAGCTTGCCGTAACCAGGGAAGCTGGAAACGTCGAAGTAAACATCGCTGCCTGAGACATAGGCATGACTTTTATCAATCAGCCGGCCGATGTATTGGATCATCTGCTCGATAAACTCAGTTGCGCGCGGCTCCAGGTCCGGGGCAGCCACATTGAGGAGATGCATGTCCTTCCAGAACTGAAAGGTGTATTCGCGCGCCACTTGCTCTGGCGTGATCTCTAGCTCTCTGGCTCTGTTGATAATCTTGTCGTCGACATCGGTGATATTGCGCACAAAGGTGACATCGTAGCCGCTGTAACGCAGGTATCTGTGAATAACGTCCCAGACGATCGCCATGCGGGCGTGCCCGAGATGGCAGGCATCATAGACTGTGGGGCCGCAGGCGTACATGGAAATTTTGCCGCTGGCGCGGGCAACGAATCTCTCTTTCTTGCCGCTCAAAGTATTGAAGAGTTTAAGCTCAGACATAGTCCGTTTGGTTGGTGACTGACCGAAAATCCTTTTACTTACCGATTCAACGAGAGTTTGAGCGCGCTTTCAATTCTAGGTCGCAGGTGTGCTTCGCCAAGAATTGAGATGATCTCGCCTATATCGGGGCCTTGAACCCTACCGGAGAGCGCTGCTCGTATTGGCCAGTACAGGCTCTTTCCCTTGATCTTTAGCTGCTCCCCTATGGTGTCTACGAAGGCCTTGCAGCCTTGAGGATCAGACCAGGGCATGCGCGAAAGTCCGGCATAGAGCTCTCGGAGAACCTTCTGGGCCGAATCGTGGCAGATATATGACTCTCGCAATTCCTGAGGTACGGATACCTCAGCCTCGAAAAAGTATGCAGTTGCTTCCTTCACCTCAGCCAGCACCGTCAGCCGCGCTCTAACAACGGCAATTATTCGCTCCAGATCCGGGCGAGAATAGGCGTTTAGATCGTAGTCGGCAAGCCAGGGAATGCATGCCTCGGTTATGACTTTAAGCGGAAGGGTGCGTATGTACTGAGAGTTGAACCAGTTGAGCCTGTCTTGATCGAAGACGGCAGCGCTCCGGCTCACCCGGCTCAGATCGAAGAGTTGTGCAGCCTCCGGCAGGGTGAAGATCTCGCGACCATCAGGGTGGGTCCAGCTCATCTGGGCGAGGTAGTTGACGAGCGCCCGGCTCAGATAGCCGCTGTCAATGTAGCGGTCTATGTGGACAGCCTCGCCGTGCTGGCGCTTGGAGAGCTTGCAGCGCTGGGCATCGACCATGAGCGAAACATGGGCGAGAACCGGTGCGCTCTGTGCAAGCGCCTTATAGACGAGGAGCTGCTTGGCTGTGTTGTGTATATGATCTTCCCCACGGATGACGTGGGTGATCTGCATATCGATATCATCCACAACCACCGCAAAGTTATACGTTGCCGTGCCGTCGGTCTTGACGATAACCATGTCACCGCCCAGATCGGAGCTGCCAATTGTGACTGTTTCCCGGATTGCATCGTGCCAGGTAACTTCACCGGGCTCCTCGATCTTAAAGCGTATGGCGGCTGTTTTGCCGCCCCGCTTGTGTCCGGCGGCAATCTCAGCTGAAATATTGCGGCATCTATTGTCGTAGCGTGGCGCCTCACCTGAAGCTTTTTGTCTTTCCCTCAGTGTGACAAGCTCTTCTTGTGTGCAGTAGCATGAATACGCATGTCCGCTTTTCATGAGGTCGGCGGCAATTTGGCGGTAGCGTTCTAATTTCTCTGTTTGGCGGTACGGGCCATACGGGCCGCCGCAATCAGGTCCCTCATCCCAGGACAGGCCCAGCCATTTGAGCCCTGCCAGGATGTCCTGGGTAAAGGCCTCTGACGAGCGCACGGAGTCGGTGTCCTCGAGGCGCAGGATAAATGTCCCGCCGTGGCGGCGCGCGAAAAGATAGTTGTACAGGGCTGTTCGAGCGGTGCCGACGTGCAGCTTGCCTGTCGGGGATGGGGCTATTCTTACCCGCACTGGTGCTGTCTGCGCCACGGAATCCTCTCAGCCGGTCGAATTCTAGCAGAAAGGACTCTTCACTTAGCCGACAATGCTGCGAGGATGCTTATTTTCGGGAAGCTATTTGGCGTTGCCAAGAATCATGCAATCGACCAGCGCCACTCCCTGACCGATCATTTTGAGCTGCCCGGCAGCTGCTCTGGATAAATCGAGAACCCGGTTGCCGACATAAGGACCGCGGTCATTGACTTCGACGATGCAGGTGTCACCGGTCCTGCGGTTCTTTACCAGGAGCTTGGTTCCGAAGGGCAGCGTCCTGTGTGCAGCAGTGAGTTTGTTCATATCGAACCTGCTGCCATCGGAGCAGCGACGCCCATGAAATCGTGGTCCGTACCAGGAGGCACTGCCAGAGAATGTATCGACCACCTCGATTTCGTTGCCAAGCCCGACAGACAGCTCGCGCAGCTCCGGTGGAGAGGTGAGGAAGGATTCCGGTAGAGCTGGTGCCCCTAAAGCCTCACGAATGCGGTTTGCCACTATCCAACCGCACTTGAAGGCTTCTTGCTCGGCGGGATGGATTCCTTGTGGAGCTATGGAGAGCACTGTTTTGTCGCCGAGCTTAAGCGCTACAAAACCAGCTTCCGGGGCAGGCATCAGTTTTTTGGCATCGAACCCCTGGCTATCTAGGAGCAACTCCAGCTTCTCTGC
>CAYPBX010000091.1:4456-8202 GCA_964409075.1 uncultured Candidatus Obscuribacterales bacterium | reverse complement strand
GTTACCCAAGATCTGCCTGGACATCGGCGCTTCAACTGGCGGCTTTACAGATTGCCTGCTTAAACATGGCGCCTTCAGGGTCTATGCGATAGACGTTGGCTACGGGCAGCTCGATTGGTCGCTCAGGCAGGATACGCGTGTAGTTGTTGTCGAGCGCGTCAATGCCAGATATCTGACAGCAGCAATGCTCTATGAGGACTCGGATACCCCTGCGAGCCTGGCTGCTGTCGATGTCTCCTTCATCTCCCTGTCCAAGATCCTGCCAGCTGTTGCCGGACTGCTTTTGCCCCAGGGAGAGATCATATGCCTGGTGAAGCCGCAGTTCGAGGCCGGGCGCCATCAGGTCGAGCGCGGCGGCGTAATCCGTAAGCCGGAAGTTCACATCGAGGTTCTAAAAACGCTCTTTGCCTGGGCAGGCACAGAGGGGCTATACATAAGAGGATTGACCTTCTCCCCTCTCAAGGGCCCGGCCGGCAACAGGGAGTACTTGGCCTTCTGGTCTCGAAAACCCCCTGCCATCGAAATTGAGATCGCCTCGGCAGTGAAAGAAGCCTTCGCTACCTTATGAGGTAGTCCTTTCCTGTAAGCTACCCAAACCAGAATATGCTCTGGTACTCAGGCCGAGTCGTGCAGCTCCCCGTTGAAGCGTTCCCGAATTGCGGTCAAGGCAGAAGGAAGTCGGGCAGCGCTTTCGGCGTCCCCGGCTCTCTGGTAACGATCCCCGGGCGGCAGCTCGCCGCCAAAGATAGAGCTCATGCCTGCAAAGTCGCCCGGACGGGAACCCTCGACCAGTTCTAGCCCGGACAGTCCCGGGACATCTTGGTCAGGATTCGGCCCGGAGGTCGGCAGGTCAGCCACATCAGCATCTTCAGCTAACTTCGCATTTACTAATTCATCGGCGGCAAGCTCAGACGGCTGCTCTATATTCTCCTGCGGTTTATCACTCATAATCACTCCGCTGCCTGCCCATCGTTGCCTGGCGTTACTCGTTGCGCTGCCCTTCCACTGGCGCAGGTTCGATCATCAAAGACCTCTCCTTGGGCTTATCTCTTGAATTCTAGTTGATATATACCCGCTATCTACATTAAATTGGGCTGGTGTGTAAGACCGGCTACTCGACCTGCCTGCCGACAGTGGTGAAAATCCCACTCAGGTCGTTGTGCTGTTATTCAAACAGGGAATGCGTCAGAAGCGCTGAAGCCGGCAAGGTGAGAGCCTTTTGCAGCACCTGTTGCCGCAACGGTCCGGTGTCGATAAACAGCGGAATGATGATGGAAGCAAAGTACGAGGCAGGCTCTCTAAAACCAAGGCTCCAGGCCGCACGGTAAGAAGCCTCCTGATAAAGAGTATGAATGCTCTCGCAGTATTCGTAGGCTTTGAGGATCTCGACTGATTTTGGCTCAGGATACAGATAGTCGGTAGCCCCGAAGGCTAGTCTCAAAAAGGTGAGCAACCAGCCCGGCATATCATGACCGCCTTGATCCAGGGACTCCAGATGGAGCCAGACGACGGTAATCTCTTTGACGGCCGGCAGGAACTCATCATCGGAGAAGCCCTTGAGCGCAGTCTTTAGCAGCTGGCGATCTGTCATCTCGAAAGCCGCCTTGCGCTGCCTGATTAAGGCGTCCTGCAGGCAGTCCGAGACGGTGACCCCCATTTTGGCGACATAATAGTGCAGGCGACGGTAGGCTTCCTGTTTGGATTGAGGTGTGTGCTCGGGGTTTACGCGGAACACTCCCTCCGGGATCTCTTCGGCAGTTCCGCTTGCCATGAGTTAGTACCTTTCCTTAGGTAATCGGCATCGATCCGACAAAAACCTTCAAGGACTGTAGTTTTTCAATAAGATCCAAGAACTCGACAATCGCCTCTTGCGGATCCATCTCTAAGGCAGCCTTAACGGCTGCCGCTGCCAGCTCTGCATAGGATGCAGGGCCTTTTATGGCAAGCTCGACCACCACAGCTGCAACCGGTTTCAGCTCCAGGAACTTACAGAAATGCGTTTCTGGATGCCGATAGACAGCAATCTTTGTTGGGCAGGGATCCAGATCGGTCAAAGAGGACCCTTCGTTTTTGAGTGTCTCTACAATCTCAGGAATGTTGTAGCTGTAGCTGCGTAGCATGAGCACCGGATTTACCACCGGCCTCAAGCGTTCCAGCTCATCGGCCGAGCCTGGCTCCTGCCAGGGATGCTCCTCTATAGACGCATCGGATTCCATCAGCTCGAGCTCAATCCACTCATAATCAGCCAGCTCCACCAGATAAGGATATTTTTTGCACCAGACCTTGCCGTATCCGGCAAGATATTCCGGTAGCTGGCGGGCTGCCTCGTTCAAATGATAATGAGCGGAGGGGTAGCGCTCAAAGTAATCATCCACAACCTCGGACCAGTCATCGCCGATAAGACTTGCGCAGCCAGGATAGACCGAGAGCATGAGATCCTGCATGCCGGTCCTGAGTAGATCAGCATAGAGCAGAACACCTTGCTGATCCGCTTCCCGAAGCACTACTGGCGAAAGTTTGCCTGGCGGCTTACTACCGCCTCGTCTGGCTGTCTTTCCCAAGAGCTTCTGGCGCGCCTTGCGGTTCGTCCAGAGCAGTGTCATTGTCCTTTCGACATCATGCAGAGACGGCCCGGCCATGTCTGACCTCCTTCATAGTCTGACAGGACGCACGCCGAGACTGATTCCCTGCCGTGCCCGGTGCATATTTGCTAACAATCGAGGCAATGACCTTGATCTCTTTGAGGAGCTCGTCGAACTCAGGGAAGTTCTGATCCCTCTCCAGCATGACCGCCCTTGCATCACAGCGCGCCAGCGCATAATCAAGAAGATTGTAGACAGCATCGATGACGGCAGCACCATGCGTATCGATGATCAGCCTCTTGCCCTGCTTATGTCCGGCAACATGTATCTGTACGGTGCGCTCAAGCGGGATGCTATCAAGATATTCATACGGATCAAACTGGTGGTTGACAGAGTTGACATATACATTGTTAATGTCAAGCAAGAGCCCGCAGTCGGATTCCTCAAGCACTGAGCTCAAAAATTCTGCTTCGCTCATCTCGCATCCCGGCATCTTCATGTAGTAGGAGATGTTCTCAATTAGAAAGGGAAGCCCCACATGCTTCCTGACTGCCTCTATCCGCCCGACCGTGTGGTCTATCGCCTCTCGGGAGAAGGGCAGAGGCAGAAGATCGTGCAGCTGAATGCCTTCAGCGCTGGAAAAGCACAGGTGGTCGCTCCACCAGGGCGAGCTAACCCCGGTCACTAAATCCTTTAGCTGGTCGAGATACCGGTTATCAAGCGGATCGGTGCTGCCCAGCGAAAGCCCCACTCCATGGGACACGAGGGGAAACCGCCTACCAGCTTCGTCAAGAAGCTGGCGTGATCTCCCCCCGACACCCATGTAGTTTTCCGGAACAAACTCCAGCCAGTCAATCTCTTCGGCATGAGCGAAAATCTCCTCAGCAAGGTCGCGCCGAAGCCCGATCCCCACACCCAGGTAGGGAAGGCTTTGCTTTATGGAGGCGAAGCTTACCGTCACTAGAATCCACTCTATGCCATTTTCCAGCTGGGGTCACTCAGGCAGCTGGTTTTCTACTCCTCAGCACCAGCGCATGAGCCTTCCTTGCCAGCGCAAGAGTCCTTCTTGCCCTTCTCCTTGCCGGCGCATGAGCCTTCCTTGCCAGCGCAAGAGTCCTTCTTGCCTTTCTCCTTGCCGGCGCAGGAGCCTTCCTTACCAGCGCA
>CAYPBX010000091.1:1914-4356 GCA_964409075.1 uncultured Candidatus Obscuribacterales bacterium | reverse complement strand
AAGAGTCCTTCTTGCCTTTCTCCTTGCCGGCGCAGGAGCCTTCCTTACCAGCGCAAGAGTCCTTCTTGCCCTTCTCCTCGGTGGCGGAGGAGCCTTTTTTGCCTTTCTTGACTTTCTTCTCCTTCTTTTGCAGATCGGTCTTGGCGATCCCGGAAGGCGGCTGCTTCTCTGAAATACCGAACTTGTCAGCAGCGTTAGCCGTACAGGTTGAGCCGTGCATGGCAAATCCCAGAGTTGCAGCAAGCGCTGCAGCTATTTGTACCTTTCGCATACACTTAATCTCCTAAGTTGTGGTTATCCCAGTTCCCTAACAGATCGCCATAATATGGATAACAAAATACTTGCAACCCGTATATTTTTGACGATATGAGGGTCATCCTATGATAACGCCATTAAACAAAGGCCACTTTTAAGTTATGGCTATGTAAAATTTCCCCGTTACAGAAACCGATTTACCTTCAACTCCTGGTCATGCGCAACGGCAGACTCCAGGGTGGCAAAGTTCGGCTCCTTGCCAAGCACTATCTGACAGAAGGCCTCGTACATCTGAAAGGCCGCCACCGCCGGAGGGCACCCGCCGGATCCGGTCCCCATGCCCGTGAAGGCTACAGTCTTAGCTGCCAGGGTGCCGTGTTTTCTGCGCTCGATAATAAGAAACTGAGCCAGGACCATCAGAGCTGCTCTTGTGGCCAGATATGGATTGATAGTAGGCGCGCGTCTCATCTTCTCCGGGACACGCACCACAGGCGACATGACAGCCAATTTCGAGTTTGGCAGGCTGACATTCAACACTACCGCAGCTCCAACCGGAATCTCGCCAGAATACTCTTCCTGAATCATGCGCCGCAAATCAGGCTGCAATTTGCCATTTGCGGCCTTGTTCACCTGACGGGCGATACCGCTGTCCATAATTCCGAAGCTATTGGTGGGAACGATGAGACTGTCTATCTCGAGCGACAGAATATCTCCCTCGACAAACTCCACATGATCTCCGCGCCCAAAAAAATGTTTCCAGGCGCTGACAACATCGGCGTTCCTGTCACACATAAAATAGTGCAGCGTTTTGAGAATCTGTGACGGCTTTTCCCTGTCCTGCGCTGCTGCTGCTGGCTGCTCAAGCTTCGGCGCACTACCCCCTTCTTTCGTGACAGGCGGGGCGATTGCCACTGCTGGCGATGGCTGGGCGCCTGCATGTGCTAGCTGGCGAGGTTTCCGCTCCCCGTTCTCGGCAGATGTAGCAGCCACAGAATATGTGAATTCTACAGGCGGCTCTTCCGGCGCCTTGTATGAGAGCCACTGCAGGTATGCGTTGGGCTCCTGAACGAACCTGACATCAGTATGCATCGGATTGTACTTGCGATCGGTGTGCAGGTAATAGTTCTCGTAGTCCTTAATTCCGGCGAGCGAGGCCAGCGCATAGAGAGGATCGTATTGTTTGATCACTATCCGCGGCTCCACATCAGAGAGAGCAATATCTGTCGTGCGGAAGCCCGGCATCAGCTGCCGGAGAGCATCGACCAGGCCATCCGGCACTTTTGACCCGTTCAAACCTACGAATGCAATCGGCTGGCTTGCTGATCCCAATTGATGCGTATGGATAAACCACAGCGGTACGCTGTGCCCCACCATGAGAGGAACGAGGCTATCGGAAGCAAATTCCAGCAACAGGCTGCGACCATCAGGAGTTGTATAAGTAGGCTCTGTACGACGTCCTGTTTTGTCGTCGACAGGATAAAGCCTGTCGAGCAGCTTATCACGAACAAAACCCACGATCTCTCGCTCGATCTTCTCTTTCTTCTCCTTGCCTGTTATCGTTGAGTCAAGCTCCAGCTCCAGTATCTGATTGCTGAGCTCATTTTGAACCAGCTCCTTGATCGCATCTGTGAAAACAGGCATGGCAGCTCGCCAGTTCTCGTCACGCCACAGAGGAGCGAGCAATCCATTGAGAAATGACTCGACCTCTCTACGTCCGATCAGATCCTTGTCGATGAGGACTCTCTCGGCAACGGTATCATGCATGGATGCAACCTGTGAGTTGAAAAGATCATCCCCTTTTTGATCGAGCTCCTGTAGAACCTGGACCATAGCCACTATCTGCTTGTGCAAGGACTTGAAGACTTTCAGAACATCCTGGAAAAAGCCTGCAATCAGTCCATATTCGCGCAGGTCACGTCCTCTGTCGTCATAGTAGGCAGCCAGGCGCTCCAGGAGTATGGTTCGAGTGTCCTTGAAAAGCGGAAGCTGAATGTCCTTTTGAACTCTCTTCAGCGATTCCAGCGCCTCGCTCACGGCTCTGAGCGGATCGCCTACAGGCGGCTGAGGTTCAGGCAGTTGAGCTATTCTGGATTCACCCAGGTGAATCAGCTCTTCGAGCCACTCGGAAAGAAACGCATAGCCGTGTTGCGGGTCCTTGATGAAATTCCGTAAGCTGCTCATCAGAGA
>CAYPBX010000091.1:0-1904 GCA_964409075.1 uncultured Candidatus Obscuribacterales bacterium | reverse complement strand
AGAATTCCTGACGTCCTCCAGCATATGATTGCCGGCAGCCACCGCTTCACGCTCCAGATCAAGACAGTGCTTTCCGTCTATCCGCTCGCTGGCTATGAGCTCCACATACTGGCTCAGCTTATGAATGCACGCCGAGCGATTCTCCTTCAGCTCGTCGGCAAAAGCTCTCGACATGTACCTTCCATAGGCGGCATCGCTGCTGAGGCTATCTCTCAGGCTGAGACGATCCTCGGCTTGCTGGAGATGCTCTTGGAAAAACTCTTTGGCAAGGGCCTTCTCGGTTATATCTGGATCCGGACGCAGCAGAAAGTCGACAACGGAGTTAGTGAGACGCGCTTGGAGCAGATCCTCAAACTGCGCTATAGAAGGTGCTTTTACTGATGAGACCGCAACAGCCGAGTAGTTTTTATGGTAGGTCCGGCCAACACCGGCCTCCGGCTCGGTGAGCGCGGTGAATATATTGCTGAGAATCGACTCGCTTCGCTCCGTCAACGGAGACAGCACATCAGTCATGACCGTCTCCGATATGTACTGGCTGACCCTGTCGTCAATCGCCACTGGCTTTTCTCCCGACACCTGCCGCTGGGAGATTACAGCGCCGCGTTTGTTCTTGTTGCTGAACAGAAAGACAAAATCAAACGGCGTGACATCTCTTTCGAAATCGACAAAGGTATGATCTTTGCCCTGAATACGATAGCTGCGCTCAGGGCTGCTCATCAGGTAGTCAAGCTCCCGCAGCGCTGCATATGTGTTTGCGTAAATGCGCTTTATATGCTGGTTCTCCACCACCGGCTCGTACACCTCTGGCAGAACGAACATTCCGATGAAGCGGCGGGTCGACGGATCGACTCCGACTATCTTTCTCAGCATGTAGGCAATGTCGAGGAACATGCCGGAGCCTGTGCCGCCGCACAGAGAGCAGATGACATAGACGAACTGGAGGCGGTTGTCCACCTGAAATCCGGGAGCCGATTCCCATGCGGCCGGATCTGATACGTCATGCGCCGCGCTTTGGAGCCAGCGGTAAGTCGTGTGCAGGTTGTCCCCCTTGTAAAGCCCTATCTTGCCGAACATTCTCACCTGCCCTGAGCCGCGAGCTGCCTTGGGGAAATCGACAGTCATATGCGGGTCCGGATACCACTCTAGAATGTGATTGTTCTCCGGCGCCTCCAGATGGCTGATCACCTGAGGAGTATCACTCTGGTCGATGAGACGCACCTCGTTGTTGCCAAGATTCACCTGGTTGCCTGTTCTCTGGCTTACAACCGGAGGATTGTTGACACCGGCGCTATCCGTATCGATTGACAGCAAACGAATCCATGGGAGCTCCTCGACACCGTAGGTGTCGAGTACCCGTCTTTTCAGGTGCGTGAGAGCCCGTTTGCCAGTCCCGCCGAGCCCAATAACAAGAGAAGGAATTGTTTTGATCGCCATCACACAATCTCCACCAATTTGTAGACCGGGGCAATTTCTCGCGTGAACATTACCTGGAGCCGATAAAAACCCTGAAAATCAATGTGAGCATTCCTATGCCAAGCACAGCTCCTGAGAACCGGTTTGCCATGCCAGCAGCTTTCTCCGGTAACCAGCGCTGATGACCAACCAGTACGGAATAAATGATGAATCTGATCATAACGGCAATCACGAGAACTGCAGCAGCCAAAATCAGATACCATGCGGCAAGTTCCATACAGGCTCAGGTTGTCGCCTCCAGGACATGTCCGGCCAAAGGGCCGGCTGCCCCACTATTTCCGCATACCACCGAGAAGGACAGATCAAACCAGTCGCCCTTTTCTTGTCAACCGGAAGCGCGTTTCCAGAATGACGCGACATCGGTGGGGCGGATTGGATCGGCCGGGAGCATGCAATGCGCCCCAACGCATGATCCCATTGCAGCGACACGT
>CAYPBX010000090.1:4950-8207 GCA_964409075.1 uncultured Candidatus Obscuribacterales bacterium | reverse complement strand
CAGGACAGCGAACTTGATGAGAGGTACTACAGGCAGCAGATGAAGCTGCCCGAGATCGCCGCTGCAGGACAGGAGCGTTTGAGGGGATCGTCCGTTCTTGTCGTGGGTGCTGGCGGTCTTGGTAGTCCGGCGCTTCTCTATCTGGCTCGTGCCGGCGTGGGCAGGCTGGGTATTGTTGATTACGATCGCGTCGAGGTTGACAATCTTCACCGGCAGCTTCTCTACATCCATGCTGATATCGGGCAAGAGAAGGCCTTTCTGGCTGCCGAGCGACTGCGTGCCGCCAATCCGTTTATCGAGGTCGCAGCGCATGGCAGAAGGCTCGATGGACGAAATGTGCTGGATCTCATCGGTCCATACGACATAATACTCGATTGCACCGACAATCAGGAGGCGAAGCTTCTGCTAAACGATGCCTGCTACCTGTCCGGTAAGCCGCTCGTGCAGGCAGCCGTCTATCAGTGGGAGGGGCAAATCCACGTCATGTTGCCAGACAGGCGTGGTCAATGCCTCCGCTGCCTGTGGGGAGATGCGCTCAGCTCCTTCTGCCAAGGAGCGTGTGAGGATACTGGCGTTGTTGCTGTCGCTCCCGGCGTTATTGGCACACTTCAAGCTGCCGAAGCAATCAAGCTCATCCTCGGCATTGAATCCCCTCTGCGCGACCATGTACTGCTTGTGGATCTAATGGCTGGCAAGACAAGCCAGATCAAGGCTGTACGGCGACAAGACTGTCTGTTGTGTGGACAGAATGCATTGACCCTACCTGGTCATCTGGCTGGGATCAGCCGGTGCTCTGAGCTGGATCTCGAGACCCTTACCGATCAGGAGCTGGAAGAGTATCGCATTGTCGATATCAGAGAGGATGATGAGCGCGAGGAACTTATGCCATCCTCCATCTTGCACGTGCCGCTGAGCTCTGTGAACCTCGCCTCTAAGCAGCCATTCCCCGATCGGTTTGCCTTTGCGCCTGATACCAGATTGCTTCTCTTCTGCCAGAAGGGGATAAGATCACTCCGGTTGGCAGCCGCTCTGCGCGAGCAAGGGTTCGTGCAGGCGTTATCTGTTGCCGGTGGGGCGGCTGCAGTTGCCCGCCGCCTCTCCTAGAAAATTGATACCCCTCCCCTGACCCGAGCGTAACGGCTTACCCAGGAACCGAACGCGCCTGGATTGCGCGTCTGCAGCCAGATCTTGCCCGGCCCGTGAAAGCGGCAGGCCAGCCCCTCGCCGCTCAGGAAGCTGCTGATCCAGCCCCGGCCCGCCTTTACGATCTCGTACTGGATATCGCCGGACCAGGCGACAATGTGACCGTTGTCCACGACGTAGTTCTGCCCGGCGGGAACAGCAATCTCCATGATTGCCCCGAAGGAGCTGACGGCAGCTTGTCCGTGTCCCATGACGTGCAAGACGAAGAGCCCCGCCCCGGAGAAGAGCCCGCGGCTCAGCCTCTGAAGCCGCGTATCCACTTCAAGTTCGCCAAAGCCTGCCAGCAGGCAGCCGTTCTTTATGAAGTAGTCCTGTCCGTTCTCCAGAGGCAACATGGCAATGTCTCCCAGAATCGCTGGAGCGATAATCACGTAACCGTCGCTTCTCCGCGCCCGTATCTCCTGGAAAAGGAAGGACTCTCCGCCTAGAAGCATTCTCTTGAAAGCCCTTAAAATACCACCCCACAGGTGTCCGGTTATCTCCATGTTGTCGCTCTTCGCCACCATGGCGCCGGCTTCTGCTTTGATGCTCTCCTCAGCCTTGAGTTGCGCAAGCAGTACTGAATTTGAGCCCTGGTGGAGTAGTTGGTATTGCATTTAGCTCTCCCTTGCCTCGGGCGAACGGTTTGGATGCCCGCTGCCTTGATAAATGGCACTCAGCCTGGCAGACCCCTCAGCTTGCTAATACCTCCTGATCGCTTACATTAAACCTTCGTGACATCGTCGAGCGACCGGTCTTGAGAGCATCTCAACCCTGAGCGCTTGATGACCGAACCGTTACAAGTGGATATACTGTAGGCGATGGTTTGGGGCTCTGATGAACAGGCTCATAGATAGATTTGGCAGAGAGCACACGTACCTGCGCATATCGGTCACCGACCGGTGCAACCTGCGCTGCCGCTACTGCATGCCGGAGGAAGGCATCAAATTGAGGGGCAAGGACGAGATCCTCTCCTTCGAAGAGATTTGCCGCCTGGCTGAAATTTTTGCTCACATGGGAGTCACCAAAATTCGCATAACCGGCGGTGAGCCTCTGGTGAGAGCCAACATCGAAAGGCTCTTGCAGATGCTTGCACCTCTCAAGAGCGTTAATGGCGGCGGCATATCGACCCTGGCGATGACGACCAATGCAACTCTGCTTGCTGATAAGGTTGAAGTTCTAAGGTCCGCTGGACTGGATGTGCTGAATATCAGTCTTGACACATTCAGGGCCGAGCGCTTCAAGGAGCTGACGCGGCGCGATGAGCTTGCGCGTGTCTTGGCCGGACTGGAGGCAGCGCTCAAGGCGAGATTTCCGGTGCTGAAGCTCAACACGGTTGTTATCCGTAATTTCAACGATGACGAGATTATGGATTTTGTCGAGTATGCCAGGGACAATCCGGTGAATGTAAGGTTTATCGAATACATGCCGTTTCCGGACAATGAGTGGACTTCTGCAGGGGTTGTCCCCTTTGCGGAGATGAGGCAGAAAATTGAGAGCCGTTACGCTCTCATTCCTCTGAATAATCCCTCCTTTGATGTTGCCAGAGATTTTGCGATTGAGGGTTTTCCAGGTCGTGTAAGCTTCATCACTTCGATGTCGGAGAGCTTCTGCAGCACCTGTAACCGCATTCGCCTGACAGCAGACGGCTTTGTAAAGTCGTGCCTCTTCTATGACGGCGAGATCAATTTGAAGGATGCCTTGGCAGCAGGGGCTGACCGGACCAGGCTGGAGGAGCTGATTACTCAGGCTCTCTGGATGAAGCCTGAGGCTCACCCTCCTGCTGAGGAGCTGGCTGGGGAGCAAAACCGCCATATGGTTGCTATCGGCGGCTGAGGGACTGGCTCTACTGGCTTGAGGATCTGCTCCAGGCAGGGTTTATAATTTGAGGATCTTCCTGCCGGGCAGGCCATGCGGGATATATCAGCAAAGACAAGGACCCAGCGGACAGCTGTGGCACAAGCCACGCTTAAGACAAGCCGATTGGTAATAAAGCGGTTGCGCCGTCAGGAGCTTCCCAAGGGAGATCCGCTTCCGGTCGCCAGAATAGCTGGCATTCAGGCTGCCAAGAGAAC
>CAYPBX010000090.1:0-4940 GCA_964409075.1 uncultured Candidatus Obscuribacterales bacterium | reverse complement strand
GGACTTCGATGTGCACGACGACTCGATTGAGGTACGTGCTGAAGTCAAATGCATTTACAAGACTGGCGTTGAGATGGAAGCGCTGACTGCTGCCGGTGTGGCCGCTCTCACCCTATACGACATGTTGAAGATGCTGGATGAGCCCATGGAGATCTCCTCTATTCGCTTGATTGAGAAGGCAGGAGGCAAGTCGGACTACAGGCAGAAGATCGCTGGCTCGCTGAAAGCCGCTGTGCTTGTGCTGTCTGATTCGGTTTCAGGGGGCAAGAAGTCCGATGTCTCGGGCAGGATCATAGAGGAGTGCCTGAAGAACGAAGGCGTTGATGTTGTCGATTATCGTGTCTTGCCGGACGATTTGAAGGAAATTCAAGAAACCGTGAAAGAGTATTTGGATGAGACTGAAATTGATCTTCTTGTCACTACAGGTGGAACTGGAACCAGTCCGACTGATTGCACTCCTGAAGCAATTCGGCCTCTCATCGAGCGCGAATTGCCGGGGATCACGGAGGCCATCAGGGCCTATGGACAGGAGAGGACACCATATTCGATGCTCTCTCGCTCCATAGCTGGTATCAAGGGAACTACGGTCATCATCTGCTTGCCGGGATCTTCCAGGGGGGTAAGCGAGTCGCTGGAGGCGATTTTTCCGGCAGTGCTGCATGCTTTCAAAATGCTCAGAGGCGGCCGTCATGGGGATGAGCACCGGCATTCTCTTCCTTCTGGCGCTCTGCGAAAATAGTCTGTGTGTGTCGTTGCCTATTATGAATGGCATTACTTCAGGATAACTGTGAGCAACTTTGCAAAGATCTTGGCCGAATGATCAGCTTTGAAGAGTCCAGAAAACTGATTCTCGATGCTGTCGAGCCGCTGGGCAGCGAAGTGCTTGCGCTCGACCAGCTTGTCGGCGCTGTGACTGCCGAGCCTGCTCTGGCGAGCGAGGATATGCCTGCCTTTGATAATTCGGCTGTAGACGGGTTTGGTGTCATCGTTTCGGATATTGCCGGCAGCACACAGCGCTCTCTCGGAGAGCTCGACCTTGTCGGGGAGGTACGGGCCGGTGATGCTGGTGATATTGCAATCGAAAGTGGTCAAACGGTAAGGATTCTCACAGGTGCTGTGGTTCCCAGAGGCGTCGAGGCTGTCGTGATGAAGGAGTTCTGCAGTGAGCGGAACGGGCGAGTGGCCTTCAGCGTCAGTGCTTTGAAGGGAGATAATATTCGCAGGCGTGGTGAGGAGTATCACGAGGGCGACACGGTCCTGCCTGCCGGAGCACTTGTCACTCCGCCGGTGGTAGGGTTGATTGCATCTGCTGGGCTGGACAGACTGTCTGTGTACCGCCGACCTTCCGTTGCCGTTGTTGTGACGGGGGACGAGCTGGTGGAACCCGGGCAGCCTCTGAAGAAGGGACAGATTTATGATTCTAATTCCTATGCGCTGTCGGCTGCTGTGCGCGCTATGGGTATCAGTGAATGCTCCGTGCTGCGTGTACGCGACGAGAGGATAGCCACGCGGGATACGTTCTCCAGAGCCATTGCAATTTCTGATGTGGTAATTTCGACCGGAGGGGTTTCGGTAGGCGACTACGACTTTGTCAAGGATGTGGCAGAAGATCTGGGGGTTAGCACTATTTTTTGGAGGATTGCCATCAAGCCAGGCAAGCCGGTGTATTTTGGCGTTGCCTCAAGGGATGATGGTCGCAAAATATATGTATTCGGCTTGCCTGGAAATCCGGTATCGGGTCTGGTGACTTTTCATCAGCTCGTGCGTCCTGCTCTCCTCTCCCTTATGGGTACAGGTGTAGATGAAACCAGGAAGTTGATGGCACGCATGGGGAGAGATATGCGCAAGAAGAGAGGGCGGCTGGAATTTGTTCGCGGCAGACTCAAAGTGCGGGGGGAGGAGATTTTTGCTTTTCCCTGCTCAGGTCAGGGATCGCACATGCTAGGCGGCCTTGTTGAGGCGGATTGCCTAATATGCTTTCCCTGTGAGGCGGACAGGCTCGCAGAAGAGGAGCCGGTAGAGGTTGAAAGGTTATGCTGGTGGCAATGAGCTGGTTATGGGTCCATTACGATTTGAAGCCAGAGGACAGTTTTGCAACTGATTGCTGGTGCAGACGGTTGGCATTCAGCTTCGTATCATAGGTAATGGAGCCCTGGATCTTTTCCCCTGCCATGAATCGCGCCTGGTCAACGGTTGATCTTTCTGAAGCAGCAGCCCCTGGTGTTGCCGGAGTAATCAGTTCACATTGGGCATTGTGGCGGCAGACAGGGCTGGCTTTGTGCCTTGTTGTTGCCTTTATCGTCTCTTGCCTTCCTGGGTTGGCTCAAGGACCGCAAAACATCGAGGGAAAAGTCATTGATGCCCGGGGAAAGCCGGTTGCTAGAGCACAGCTGGTGCTGGTAAGGAAAGGAGCTCATTACCGCGACATCTACGATCTCACTTATGCTGAAGGCAAGTCAGGTGCAGATGGCACCTTCCGATTCCAGGAGCATGACTTGAATGAAGGATGGATACTGGCCAGGAGACCGTCATCTCTGTTTCGAGAGTTTACCGTAACCAGGCCGTTCTCAATGACCCCTGGAAAGTCGCTCTCCTTGGAGATTAGATTGCCTGCTAATTCCGCATCTGTCAGCGGTTTGGTACTCAATGATGTCGGCCAACCGGTTTACGGAGCGATAGTAGGCGCCTGCCCGCCTCCGGGGCGAGCTCTTGCGACTCCTTACTTGATGCGCTGGGACGACAGCCATGGTTCTGCCAACTTCCAGCATGCTGCCAGAAGCTTTCTGCCGTATGCCATTACCGATGATGCTGGTCGCTTTTCTATCGACAATCTGCCGGCCGAGATCTACAGGATCGTCTCCAGTGCTGATGGATACGGTCTGACGCAGACACAGCCGATGACGATAGCACCAGGTGAGAGGAAAGCGGGGTTGCGGCTGGAGCTGAGCCCGGTGGCAAGCATAGGCGGAGGGCAGATCAGCGGGAGGGTAATCGACCAGGCAGGGAGCCCGGTAGAGCATATTCCTGTCACCGCATTTGATGATAAGGGCAACATCAAGTCAACGACGTTCTCTGATCCGGCAGGTTATTACCGTCTCTCGCACCTGGATGCAGACAACTACGTCGTTGCCGTCCAGAGCACGACAACCCGGAATCTTTCCGCGCGCAGGAATGTAAGAGTAGGGACGACGCGAGTCAACTTCAAAGTGAGCCTGAGGTCTGTGGCTGGGGCAGTTACCCTGCCCGGGGGCAAACCACTCAACCTTTCTGCCGGGATCGAGGCCAGCGCTGCCGACTGGCCGGGCACCAGGGAGACCAGCGCCTCCGGAAGCGGCAATCGACCCGGCTCTTTCGTTCTCCACCAGCTCCCCCCTGGTAAGGTCACCGTGACTGCCAGCGCACCGGGATACCGGGAAGCGGTCAGGACCGTTGATACCAGCACATCTGACCTGAAAGACCTCAACCTCGAGCTGGTGCCAGCCTGCATGCTGAAAATTAAGGTGATTGAGGAGACAAGCGGAGCTCCTTTGAAAGGAGTGAGCATAAACGTAGTGGAGACCATCAACAATGAGGTCCACTGGCGATATGCTGGTGTGACGGGAGATGATGGCTCATGCATTGATAAGGATGTACGGCCGGGCAGCAACAGGGTTGTCGCTATCAATCCAAACCACGACCGCAACGAAAGCCAGGTATTCTCTTCACCGGGCAAGCCGGTAAACGTGACGCTGAAGCTGGACCGCAGCTCGCTTATAGTCGGCAGCATTGAAGGACCGCACGGCAGGCCGTTGCCGGGCGGGAAGGTAGAGGTGGAAGCTGTGCCCGTGGTGCCGTTTTTCCTCTTCCTGCAGCTCAAGCAGGTAGAAGGGGTCTATCCTGGCGATTATTCCCATGGCCGCTTCACCATACGGGTTCCCAAGGGCAAATACACCGTCCGCGCTCGTGTTGAGCTTCCCTACTCAACGCGTCCTCAGGGAGCGCCACTTCTGCGCGCGCCGAGCCGATACACACATGTCGTTGAGTCCCGTGAAACAGGAGTAGGTCGCCGAAAGGTGGTGACAGTCAACCTGGCTGTCAAAGGAGATTGAGCCTTGAGATGGGCATCTGCCGGGGGCCTGTGCGGGTGCATGGAAATTCCTTGTTGACAGCCGCAGCCGCCTGGATTGCTAAGCGTTGCAGGTGATTCCGGCCTGTCCGGCGGCAAGAGGCTAAGAGGGTGCTTCAGGGGCGCCAGCAAAGCGGCTGATTGCTTTGCAACCGTCAATCGGGGATATAACCTGCGGCAGAGATTTCCTTTGCCTGAGACAAGGTTATAGATAGCCCACCTGCTCTGCCAACCACCTCTCCTTCTGCAACAATATTGGAGGATGCTACTTACGCCAAGCCGGCGCGGAGGAATCCCATGACTGAAACGTCTGCTGCAGTGCCTTTTGATGTTGCGGCTCCCGCATATGTCAGAAACACGCGGCTGCGTGAGTGGGTAGCTGAGATTACCTCCCTCTGCAGGCCGGAAAGGATTCACTGGTGCGATGGCTCCAAGGCGGAGTATGACAGGCTCTGCCAGCAGATGGTAAAGAGCGGCACGCTTACCCGGCTCAATCCGGAGAGGCGCCCTGACAGCTATCTGGCACTGTCTGATCCAGCGGATGTGGCCAGGGTGGAGGAGCGTACTTTTGTCTGCACTCAAACTAAGGCTGCCGCTGGTCCCAGCAACAATTGGGTCGATCCCAAGGAGATGCGAGCGACGCTGAAAAATATCTTTGCAGGCTGCATGCAAGGAAGAACGATGTATGTGATCCCCTTCTCCATGGGGCCCTTGGCCTCCCGCATCGCCCACATCGGAGTTGAGATTACCGATTCGCCCTATGTTGTCGTCAGCATGCGCATTATGACGCGCATGGGCAAGAAAGTTCTCGATGTGCTGGGACTGTCTCTTATAC
>CAYPBX010000089.1:2943-8232 GCA_964409075.1 uncultured Candidatus Obscuribacterales bacterium | reverse complement strand
GAAGAGAGGTATTGCCTGGAGAAGTCCCTCAAGGAGAATGAGTTTGATGATTATGCCTTCGACATGCTTTCGTCGGTTCTCTTAAGAGCCAATCTCAAATAGCCTTTCTCATTCCCAGATAAGCTTCTGCGAAAGCCCGGGTCCCATGCCGAAGTAACGCAGGAGAAGCTCCGGCTTGCTCTCGGTGGAGACAACAAAGCCCGGGCTGACATACTTGTTCCAGGCCTCCTGAAAAGCCAGCCGCCCGATCTGCGAGCGCGCCAGCAGCTTAGGTACAGGATAATAAGCAGAAATACGCGGCTCAGCGCGCCCTTTCAGGTACTGTCTGAAGAAGGTGCTCTCCTGGTCGGCACCAAACCGGGAGGCAGCAGTACTATATTCATATTTTGGTATCAGATAGTCCTGGCCTGCAATTGGTGAGAGCACCTCCCCTACAGCCTGGACGAAACGCATGGAGTGCTCCGGCTCTACCTTGTCTAGAAAAACGCGATAGAAATTGCCAGATCGTGCAGCAACCCTGAGCGACTGTCGGTCTATATACGATGGCAAAAGGCGGCGCTCGACAAGCGCTGACAATACTGCCTGCCCGATGTCAGAAAGAGACGACTCTTGAGTATTGGGCTGGCAGACCTCCTTCTGCAACCTTGCATAGAGGCAGGAAAACTTCCGCTGCGCCATAAGCAGAGCAAATACAAATGGCACTATGGAGATCGCAATCGGCAGGCCACCGGCAGCAAGAAGCCAGGACACCAGAGTCGATACTACCGTTCCCAGCGCGCCGTATTCTGCCCAGACGCCAGCAAGAGCTGCTCTCAGCTGTTTTACATGCTGCCTGTAGCTCAGATTCCATCGTATATATGGTGGTGTCAGAGCCAGCTGTCTAAGGCGCGACACCTCTATGCAGCCGAGTCTCTTGTTTGCGTATGGCTTTCCGACTCCCCAGAGATCGTAAATTTTCTCGCGCGCGAGCGCCCGCTGCATCATCTCAGCATTAAACTCAGGTGTCGAGACGAACACCTCCGCGCCACTCAAATCCGAGAAGGAAGGATGGACATGGCCTACCCCACACTCAATCTGGCCATCATCAGCAATGCCGAAGTAACCATCGTGCTTGCGGGCGAAACGGCTGTAATCATTGAGCCCCTTCTCCAGCTCAGGGGCTATGCAGACCACATCCCAGTTGTTGGCGACCTTGCCTGCCCCCAGCGGATCGTTCACGTTCAGGCGAATTCCGCGTCCCCGCAACTGTTTGACTGAAACCGGCGCTGTGCTGGTTGTGAGATCGATGAGCGTGTTGAGAGACTGACTGTCCCAGCCCTCTCCGAATATCCCTCTTGTGCCAACAAGACATTTTGTGATACCACGCTCGAAGAGATTTGTAGCCATCGCCACATACAAGCGCGTATCCCACCTGCTGCTTGATGCCAACACGCGCACAAAGGACTCGCTCTCCTCTGTCCTCAAATCAAAGCCATGCCCACGTTCGCCAAGATACTCCTCTGCCGCCGCCAGAAACTGCCCCTGGATTCGTTTGTCAACCAGAACCAGAGAGCCGGTGACCAGGCAAGGATTTATAAACTGACTGACGGGATAGGAGAGGAGCTGACGTAAAACCCCTACGGCGCCACCAGATTCAGGATCAAGTACTCCGCCTGTAGATCTTACTGCCGTGGCAGACATGCTTTCAAAGTCGGTGATAACCGCTGCCCGGAGCCTGTCTTCCAGATTCCTGTATTCAAGATCGAGTATCTCGCCCACGGCAGCCGCCTTGCTGGCGCTGAAAGCCAGAACGCGATCGACAGGAGATCCGACCTTGCGGATGCCACGCTCCGACAATCCGAAACCTATCTTGGCGACAGCTTTCTTAATCCTCTTATAGAGACCGTGATCCTCACTATCGGCACTTACCTTCAGGCAATTGAGAGCAAAGTCCTCCAGAATGCCAATCCAATCGTCCATTAAGGGAGCCTGGCGGACCGCCTCCGAGAGCTGGATGTCGGGCGGCATGGGCAGCCGGTTTGTCCACAGGTAGCGAGCCATAGCGACAGCAAGCTCTGGCTGAGCATTTGCAATCGCCCCGAGCCCTACCTCCCTTGCGCTCGCCGCGCTCGCCTGCTTGGGCATAGTTTCAACAGACGGCGCTGCGCTGCTCATGCGTTTGAGAATCCAGAGCGACAACTGCGAGGGATAGGTGCCATTTCCATGCGTTAGATGCCCAGCGCTCGGACCTTCTGGTAAATACAGCCTGTCTTCCTCCTCTTTCCCACAACTCAAGCCGGTGGGATTAATGGATCGATCTTGTGATATAGCAGCAAGGGTTCCAGGGGCTAATGTCGCTCCCGGAAGCATGCTTGCCGCTGTGCAGGTTTCGTCACGTCGCCCCAACGGATCAGCGGAAGCAGTTGCGCACGCTTGCGGGCGAATCAGCTCCTCCAGAAGTGCGTGAAAATCTGTATGTTGCTCTTGCAGGAACTCCCTTTCCTTATCCAGCGGTTCCGTCAAATAGACCAGGTCCTGGAAAGGGGCCAGCCCCCCTTCCTTGATCAGAGCCGGCGTCGGCACCTGGTAGTCGATGTCACCAACCAGGGTCAAATAGCGGTTGGTCTGCGTAGATGTCTTGCCTTCAGGGGGGGTGCCGGTTAGTCCAACGACTGTAACATCATCAAGGCGCCGGACCAGGTGTAGCATCACAGCCGCCCAGTAATCGGTCAAATGGTGGCATTCATCGAAGATAATTAGCCGAAACTTCTGTCGCCTCAGCGCCTGAATGAGATCCAGCGCATTGTCATGTAAGACTGCCTCCAGGTCGAGCACCTCTGTCAGTCTGCGCCTCAGCCTGCGCACGTGCCGAGACAGCTCCTTGCTATGTCCTTGAGGATTGTTCATCAGAAGCTCTAGAATCCTCAGCTCCGCCTGGCCTTTTGAAAGCGACATGCTGCCGGAAAGCTCTCCCACCCACTCCCGCTGCGCCAGCTCCTCTAAGTATTCTTGCTCGCGCCCGACAGTAGAGAGCACCTGATAGGTGAGAACAGTTATAGGCTTCAAGGGGCGATCTTCATGCGTGCCCAGAAGCTCGGCATGCGCTATTGTCACCAAATCCGGTGGCAGGAAGAGCTTGAGCTTCTGGCTCCATTGGGCCTGAATGGTTGTATTCGGGCAGAGAACAAGGGTTGGGCAGCGAAATTGCGATATTATCTGCAGCCCGATAATTGTCTTGCCGGCCCCCGGCGGAGCGACTATGTGCAGCTCCTTCTCGCCTCGCTCAAGCTTGAGCTTGCATAGCTCGACAATCTCCTCCTGATAGCGCCTGAGTGGAAAGCAAAACCGAAGCTCCTCCAGCCAGCTCTGGCTACCAGATCTGAATTCATCAGTGTCAACTTGCATCTCACTAGCCGCTATGATAGTAAACTGGCACCTCTTTTAATTCAGATTAAATCTCTCTTAAGGCCATGCAACATGGAGATACGACGCGTTCCGGGGAATATTGACTGGGCAGGAGTCACCTTAAGGGGAGGGAACAGATGAGAAGGCTATTTTCATTTCTGCTTCTTGTCTCGGTATGGACACTGACTACTGTGCCCGCACACAGTGCTAAGAACTGTCCAAGCGCTGATGAGCTCTTCAGTCAGTTGCAAAAACTCGCCCTTCGGTTTTATCCGCAAGCCAAATTTGAATTCGACATTAACCGCACAAGCAGATCGTTTAGGTGTGCATATAACACCAGAACATTAGCGGATCCTGGTTACTCCCATCTTCCAGAAAACCTTCGTCCCTTTCCCAATTATGTTCCAGAGCCTGGAGGCATTTTATGTGAGATATACGAGGTAACCGGAACTTATGCAGGCAAACTTGTCCGGCCGCAGACAATTGAGAGCTATGATGACCCCAACATGAAAGAACTTCTCATGGCTCCCTATTGCAAGAAGACCAACACCCATTTGAACGCGATCCTAGCCTATCCAAAGGACACATCTCCTGAATTTATCCAGAGATATCGCGATTTGATCAACAGCTATGCCTGCCGATAATCGGCAGGCATTATATTAATCCTACACCGTACTAGCTGGGCAGAGATGGTTGATCGGGCAGCCTGGGCAATCAGGGTTGCGCGCAAAGCAGCAGCGTCTTCCATGCCAGATGAGCGTAATCGAATGCTTGGACCAATCCTCCTTGGGAAAAAGTTTCTGCAGGTCGAGCTCAATCTTGTACGGATCCTTATGCCCGGACAGCCCCAGGCGGCCGGATAGCCTGATTACATGCGTGTCGACCGTCCAGGCCGGTTTGTTAAAAAGAACGCCGAGCACAACATTAGCCGTCTTGCGGCCCACACCAGGGAGCGTAGTCAGCTCCTCTAGAGAATCCGGCACAGCACCGCCGTAACGCGCATGCAGAGCGGCAGCGCAACGCTGGATGTTTTCGGCTTTGGCGTTGTAGTAGCCTGTTGGCTTGATGATCTCCTTAATCTCATCAATCGAACTCTCCGCAAGATCGTTTGCCACAGGAAACCGCTTGAAGAGGTCACCGGTCACTCTGTTGACCTGTACATCGGTGGTTTGAGCGGAGAGAATCACTGAGATCAAGAGCTCATACGGGTTCTTGAACTTAAGCTCGCAGTCAGCATCAGGGTATTCGCAACAAAGAATCTCCAGCATCTTCTTCGCCACCGCTTTCGATACCGGCCTGAATTGGTTCGCAGCAGCGAATGTCTTGGCCTTCTGTACTGATCCCTTTCTCTTTGCAACCCTTGCACTGCTCAAATCGGGTTTCCCTTTACCCTGCGACCGAGCACTCCTTTCGGTACCAGACAGATTGGTTTTCTGAGCGCCACGCCTGCGCATGGCGGTCACTTTCTGCCTATTTGCCCGCATCTCATCGAATGCCATATTCCCTTAACCCTCAGTAACTATTTACTCATTACATAAAGCGCATCCTAACTACCCATGACCAACTCCGTACGGGCGTTACAGTCGCTCGGGCTGTCTGTCACCTGCCCCTACACAAGTTTCTGGCGATCGAGACATGCCTTTCACTAAGAATGGATATAGCTATAACATGGTACCGCAGAACAGGAAGATGCAACCTATCAGAAACCGAGCTCGCTGTGAGATCCTAAACGCACAAGCTGCAGAGTGTCTGCATCCGGCTTTCTATATATCAGTATCAGACACCGGCTTGATGTGGCAGTCGCGGAAATCCTTCCACTCACCAGCCAAAGCATGGTCCCTGTGACGCGACTCTAAAGGATCATCCGCTACAAGCAGCTCGAGCACCGCAGCCAGATCATCGGCG
>CAYPBX010000089.1:2114-2933 GCA_964409075.1 uncultured Candidatus Obscuribacterales bacterium | reverse complement strand
CCGATTTCTCTCGGCGCAGATCACGCTTAAACTGACTGGTCTGTCTGATCGTCCGCATTAAGCTGGGTCATCAACTCCGCAACCCCACCAACTGTCTCTACTTCTCCACGCCGAGCGGCCTTCATGGCAGCGATGGTATCCGCGTTGGGAACGAGCGGCTCGAACGGAAGGGCCTTCTCCCGGGCGATGCGCACCATCAGCATCCGATAAGCATCCGAGGCAGTTAGTCCCATAGCAGCCAACACTGCACTGGCCTCTTCCTTAATCTGCCTATCTATACGAGCTCGAACGACATCCTTCTCAGGCATAACTCCGACATGACCTCTGCAACATTGATCTCCATGACGCTTTCTGGGCTACATTGTAGCTCAGGCTTCTGAGGCAGTCAATTAGTGCCACGAGATCAGGTGTTTGAGTACTACATACGTACAAGACCAAAACAACAAGGCAAGAGCGCGCCCCTTGCCCTAAGCAGCAAAGTATCCTTGCCCATTATTCATTCATCAGGTGTTCAGTTTTCCGGCTCTTCCAGAGGCTCGCTGCCAAGACAGATAGATTCGCGGCTGAACGCCTCTTGCTTCCAGGCGTTGGCGATACTGACGCGGCAAGAGATGCCGGGCAAGTCCTGGGGTTACCAAGGCAATCGCCAGCGCAAGCCAGGAAAGCGGGCGCAATCCCGATCTGTGGTAATCCATTCGCAGCCAAACTCTATGGCAAGGGCAGCGAACCAGGCGTCTTGCACCAGGTTGCCACGCGCGGCGGAGTCGCGGCACAACTGCTCAAATATCGACCAATGCCGCTCTCCCGGTTGCATCACGA
>CAYPBX010000089.1:0-2104 GCA_964409075.1 uncultured Candidatus Obscuribacterales bacterium | reverse complement strand
CGATTGCTCGAGAAGGGTTTGCGCAAACTCCTGGGCATCTTCAAGACGGCTGGGACGAGCAAAGATGCGCGGATGAGTACTAATTCGGATGAGAGAGCATAGAACCTGCGTCGACATACCGTAAGCTTCCGACCCGTTGACGACGCCACCAAGCCAAGCGCGATATTGAGGGTGATCGACTGAGTCATTGCGGAATGCGTAGAGAAGCACATTCGCGTCCGGCAAGATCATGCTCGCCCTTCCATGCGGTCAATCAAGTCTGCCGAGTCATCTAAATCCACGCCGGGCAGAACCCCGCCGCCGGCACGACACACAGGAAGCTCCACGCGTAATCTCTTCGCGGCGCGGATCGAGCCTGCCAACGCAAGGCGCAAGCCCTGCTCAAGCAAAGCCGTGAGCGTAATGCCGCGTCGAGCTGCTTCCTTCTTCGCTCGAATCAAAAGACCATCATCCAGTCGTACGGTTGTCCTCATATGTCATACCATATGACATGAGACATATATATGTCAACCTGAGCAGTAATCTTGGCGCATAAGAAGCCACGGCCGGCATTTGCCGGTCAGCCAGCTCCTCGAATGCAGGCGAAAGTAGTAGATGTCTCAATAGGCACATGTTGACGAGTGCTGCCGCCTATACGTCAGGGTGAATCAGGCGGCGGCTTCAGCGCGGGTATCTAAATTTCGGGCTGTCTGCCAGTAGTCTGGCAACAGGCCGTCAACGCGATCGTGTCCCTGGACCAGCCCAATCAGCAGATTCTGGATGTAATGTAAGCGTCTCGTTGAAATAAGCGAGAGATAGCTAGATCCCCTTCAACCATGCATTGTTCGGAACGTCTACAAGTCGAGCACCAGAGCTGATCGAGCGCGCCATGAGGACATCCACATCCAGTTGAAGAATCTTGCGCCTGATGAAGTGAGCCATCTCGACATCTGGCACCACCGCATATAGTGCCGATCCGCTTCCAGTCATGTGGCAACACCATGCGCCTAGAGACAGGATCTTCTCTTTCACGTCTCTGAGAGCGGGATGACGGGCAAAGACAACCGGCTCCAGAACATTGCCCAGGGATCTGACAGTCAGCTCCAGATCGCCAGTTTCCAAACCCCTGACAGCATCCTCCAAACCCAGACCAGTCGGACGTTTGTCGGCACACGTCTTCAAATCATCGTCATACCACTCGTAAACTGACGCTGTCGACAGGGTCAGCCCCCGCGGTATCGTCACGACAAACACAAGATCAAGCATACGATCGACAGGGGTGAGGTCATCTCCCCGTCCACGTCCTACAGCCGTCCCACCGCTCAAGCAGAAGGGCGCGTCAGCCCCGAGCTGCCCGGCCATTTCGGCCAGATCGCTGTCAGTTAGAGAATCTCTCGCCAGAGACCGCATGGCCAGCAGTGTTGCTGCAGCGTTGCCGCTGCCGCCTGCCATTCCGGATCCAGCCGGGATTCTCTTCAGAAGAGAAGCAGATATCGCGACCTCGGACAAGTGACCGCGAGCCGCCATTAGATGGAACGCCCGGGCAACCAGGTTGGTGCCATTAAGAGGTACGCCACCAATCATAGATAGCTCATCTAGCTTGATGGTAATCTCTGGCTCCTCTGCCCGGCGTGCCTCAAAGGTCAGCTCGTCTTCAATGTCTATGGATTGCATCAAAGTCTCCACGGCGTGGTAGCCACCGGGGAGGGTGCCTGCAATATCAAAGGTCAGATTGAGCTTGGCAGGCGATCGTGCCTTTAGCAGGCCTGCCGCTATTTTTCTATCAGTGGACATTAAGCGTCTCTTTAAGGGCATCCGTGAGGGCGGCTATCTGACCGAGAGAGAGACTCTCTCCACGCACCTGGGGATAAATACCGACTTTCTCAAATGCTGACAGAACAGCCTTCTCCGGTAGTTGCATAGCAGAGAGATTGTTCTTCAGCATCTTGCGGCGCTGGCTGAAAGCCGCCCTGATCACCTGGCGCAACATCCGATAGTCATTGCAGTCAACAGCAGGGCTCTCGCGAAGAGTAAATTTTACCACTGCTGATGTCACCTGCGGCGGCGGATAGAAGTGATGAGGAGGCACAATCTCGATGATTTCCGGGCTGGTGAAGAAATTAGC
>CAYPBX010000088.1:0-8232 GCA_964409075.1 uncultured Candidatus Obscuribacterales bacterium | reverse complement strand
GGTATACAGAATAGCTCCAGGACAGCTGGGGCGCAATCTGAAAATTTTGCGTCAGGAGAATCTTCAAGATGTGGTTTTTATAGGCAAAGTCCCGAAGATTCAGCTTCTGCGCAATCTCCATAAGCTTGATTGGATGGCGATCAAGGAGCTCAGTCGCCTGCCTGACTTCAAGGACGATACCATCCAATTTGCTATGGGAGATCTTCTCGCTCAGCATGGGCTTTCTGTGTTGAACCAGAGCGATTTCCTCAGACATCTCTTCCCGGGCTACGGAGTGCTCACCGCCACTCAGCCTAGCATCCAGGACTATGCCGACATTGAGTTCGGTATGAAGATCGCCAGCGAGATAGCGCGCCTGGATATCGGCCAGACTGTTGTGGTGAAGGAGCAGATGGTTCTGGCTATTGAGGCCATTGACGGTACCGACGAGGCGATCAAGCGTGCTGTCAAACTGGCGCAAGGCCCGGTTGTTGTTTGCAAGGTTTCCAAACCAAATCAGGATCAGCGCTTCGATATTCCCACAGTCGGCATCAACACGCTTGAGTCTATGCAGGGGGCCGTGCAGGGCGGAGCGCTAGCAATTGAGGCCAACGAGACCATGGTTGTGGATAGCCAGGAGATGGTGCAGTTTGCCGACAGCCACAAAATGTCTATCGTGGCAACCTGAGCTACTGCCTGTTTAGCGCAGGCTGTCGCCGGCATTAGCGCGGCAGCCGGGCCGAAGCTGGTATCAGTTTTCAGCAGCGCGCAGAAGCTGCCGGTAGGCTTTCGTCCAGGACAGGGACAGTATAGGATAGGTAATTATAAGATTGAGGGCAGTGAGAATTATCTCGGCTCCCTGAGCCGACATGCCGGCACCGGTCTGCAGGGGGATGGCCAGCGGCCGTGTTACCAGGTTCAGGGGAATGAGCAGCCCCACAGCAACAGCCAAAAGAACTGCATAGAGGCCGAATAGCTTCCACCTGTGACCGCGTGTGATCTCGGCGCTCTTATTTAGGGCCTCGATCGGTCCTAGATCCAAATCGACAATTAAGAAGGGCCAGAGCCCGAAGACGGTTATGAGAATGAGACCTGGCACAACAAACAAGATTAACCCTACGACTACCATGGCTATGAAAAGGACCTGAGCAATCAGGTAACGCAAGAAGAGTCCCACACTGCTGAAGAGTTGCCCCAGCTCCGCCGTGCTCCCTTCTTCGATTGCCAGCAATATACGATTGAAACCGCCTATCAGGCACAGCCCATATATAAATGACAGCCCTATCGCCAGCCAGGACGGCATCACTGCTTGCAGCAGAGAGGGAGCAAAATAATAAAGGACCATTGCTCCCACCAGGAGGAGGACGTTGCTGCCAAAGGCCTTGAAGCCAAAGCCGACTGCTTCGCCGATGACTGGAACCGAAGTGCCTGCTTGCGAATTATTCATATAGTAATGTCCTTTCTTGCCGATCCCCTTCATTATCCTTAGTAGTGGAGGATGGGCAACCCTTGATGACGGTTTAACCTTTAGCGTCCACATTCAGTAAAAACCCGGTCGAAATTGGTGCTGCTGGCAGCTAAACTCCAGGATATGGGAATTTTATCCCGATGTCATAATAGTCAGTAATGCGGTCGGAATATCCCCGGCTAACCTATTGAATTTGCAGGTATTGATGGACAAGAGAAGGGCTCTCCAAGCAATGTATCTCCAGAGGACCCGGGCTCTTGTTCTGTTCTTGGCCGTTCTTTCTAGCGCCATGCCGCCCTGCCTCTCTGCTCCGGGGGATAACCAGCCTGCTGAGACCGGCTCGGTTGGCAGTGAGACGATATCAGACGGCAGAGGCATCGCTGCTGAAGAGGTTTATCAGGCGGTGGAGCCGGATCAAGCCGGTGCTGGGGACGCTGGAGCTGCTCGAGGCATCGAGATGCCGGTCTCGACTCCAGATGCCGCGCGGCAGGATGTCGAGGCAGACAGTGGTTTTTCTCGTGTTGAGGCACTGAACCACTACGAAATCGGGCACTTCTACTTCATGAACTGGAAGCTCCACCTCGCTCAGGTGGAGCTTGAGCAGGCGATTGCCAACTGGCCAGGGCTGAAGCTGGCTCACCGCGATCTTTGCCTGGTGGCGCTATTGAAAGGGCGGCTCCTGTACGCGCTTGCTCAGTTCATGATTGTCACTGGTATCGGTGATGCTGTTCCCTTCACGTCACCGGAGAGGGCAGCTCTCAATCACAAAACATTTCTTGCTCACTACAATCAGGGCGTCAAGGATGGTCTGAAGCGCCGCTGGCAGAATGCCGTGTCCGAGTTCCAGTGGTCGCTGACTTACGCGCCGACTTCTGCTATCGTGCATCGCTCGCTGGGTTTTGCCTATTCCAATCTCGGTGACTTTGACAGGGCCGAGAAAGAGTATTCGCTGGCGCTCAATCTCAATCCCGGCGATGCATACGCGCGTGCCGACTACGCCTTTTTGCTGGCTGACGGCGGAAAGCAGGGCAGGGCGTTCAAGGAGATGTCTGAGGCCGTGCGGCTCAAACCGGCAGTTACCGCCTTGCATGTCGATCTAGGCTGGATGGCTGAGGCGCGCGGAGATTTTGAGACGGCCGGAGATGAGTTCCGTAAGGCGGTAGAGCTGAGCCCTGGCCACCCGGGACTCTGGCTGCACCTGGGTAAGATTCTCGAGGAGCAGGGCAAGGAGAGCGAGGCTATTGCGGCTTACTCAAGGGCGCTGGCGTTGAATCCAGCCCAAGCTGAGGCTCGCAATCGCCTCAAGCAGCTCAAGGAACAGACCCTTCGTAGTCTCCCCGATGATACTGTCAGGCAAGGAAGCTAGCACGCCACGCCTGCTTGACTACGGATGCACGTTGCAGACCCTTTCTGCCTGGGATGGCCGCTGGGGCAGCATCCAGGGGGGCACCTGCTGACATCGATGCTCTAGCCAGACGCGGTATGATCGACCTTCTAAAGCTGGGTACCTACACCAATTACTTGGTGAGAAAAGTATGGCTGGAGGGCAGCGAGCCGGGATATGGTGACTGAGGGCGGTTTGCGATTGGATCTGCAGAGGCCTGTAGGGTACGGAGCTGCTTGCATTGCCTGGCTGCTCCCCGGGGCGCTGCCGTTTAGCCATATCGGGACAGGCTGCCTCCAGTTGTCCGATGACGATCGGATCGCTTAACCTGGCCGTTGATTGAGGAGATTAATCATGCCGGAGATGCTTGCCGCTGCATCAATGAAGTCGTACACAGACTATCTCTGGTTTGAGACCGCCAAGCGCCGTGAGTACATCCGCATCACCGACCAGGTGGAAGAGTTTGTGCGCAAAAGCGGTATTGAAGACGGTTTTGTCCTGGTCTCGGCCATGCACATAACGGCTGGCGTGTATATCAACGACTGGGAGAGCGGGCTCATTCAGGACATTGACGAATGGCTCGATAAGCTGGCGCCGGTCAATCCGGAATACCGGCACCACGAGACAGGGGAAGACAACGGGGACGCCCATCTCAAGCGCATTTTGATTAACCATCAGGTGATTGTGCCCATAACCGGCGGAAAGCCGGATCTGGGACCCTGGGAGCAGATATTCTATGCCGAGTTCGACGGTCAACGCCGGAAGCGGCTTATACTCAAGGCGATAGGTATTTAATCCATGAACAGTAAACTGCCGCAACTCTTACGACAAGTAACCGGCGCTGGAGCGCTACAATTCGGTGCTGATGGTGTCGGAGGCAACGGAAGCTACACACGCAAAGGTCAGGATATGTCCAAATCCGCCGCACGCAAACAAGCCATTTATACGGTCCTGGAGAGACAACCGCGCACAACGTCTATTGACTATGCGCTCACTCCTGTGACTGATATCTTCGGCCTACATGTTTTCAGCCGGTCGGTGATGCGCACGGCATTACCCAGGAATGCTTATGAGCGTTTCTTGAAGACTCTGGATGAAGGCGAGCCTCTTGATCCCTCGCTGGCTGACATCATTGCTAACGCCATGAAGGACTGGGCTCTGGCTAAAGGAGCCACGCATTACTGCCACTGGTTTCAGCCGATGACCGGGCAGACTGCCGAGAAGCACGACTCCTTTCTCGTCGCCTCCGGTAGTGAGGGGGCGATTCTCGAGTTCTCAGGCAAGACGCTCATCCAGGGTGAACCGGATGCGTCCAGCTTTCCCTCTGGCGGCATACGCTCTACCTTTGAGGCACGCGGCTACACCGGGTGGGATCCGACAAGCCCCGCATTCATCATGGAGACCGCGGCAGGAAAAACGCTGTGCATTCCTACTGTTTTTTGCGCCTACAGCGGGCATGCGCTCGATAAGAAGACACCGCTTTTGCGCTCCCTGGAAGCAATCAACAAGCATGCGCTCAGGCTTCTCAACCTGCTTGGCAACACCGAGGCCAGGCGAATTATCTGCACAGTCGGGCCCGAGCAGGAGTATTTCCTGATTGACTCAGCTTTCTATCTGTTGAGGCCGGATATCATAAACGCTGGCCGCGCTCTCTTTGGTGCCAGACCGCCAAAGGGGCAAGAGATGGAGGACCATTACTGGGGCTCGATTAAAGAGCGCGTCCTTGCTTTCATAATGGATGCGGAGGGAGAGCTCTATAGGCTGGGTGTGCCCGTGAAGACGCGCCACAACGGGGTGGCCCCAGCGCAGTATGAGATGGCTCCGGTATTCGAGGATGCTAATGTTGCTACCGATCACAACATGCTGACAATGGAAGTGTTTCGCAACACGGCTAAAAGACACGGCTTTCGCTGCCTCTTTCACGAAAAGCCGTTCAGCGGCATCAACGGCAGTGGCAAGCACAACAACTGGTCGTTGATGGATGATCGAGGCAACAATCTCCTTGATCCGGGGCATACGCCCCAGGAGAATACGCAGTTCCTCGTGCTTCTAACGGCTGTGATTCGCGCAATCAACAAGTACAACAAGCTGCTGCGTGCCTCCATTGCCACCGCCGGCAACGACCACAGGCTGGGAGCTAACGAGGCGCCACCAGCAATTATGAGCATCTATCTCGGCGATGTTTTGACCGGTATTATAAATGGTATTATTGAAGGCAAAGTAGAAGGGAAAACGGCTGCCGGAAGAATTGAGATCGGTGTCTCCACGATACCGCCGCTGCCTAAGGATGCGACCGACCGCAATCGAACCTCTCCCTTTGCCTTTACGGGCAACAAATTCGAGTTTCGTGCTGTGGGGGCAAGCCAGTCAATCGCGCTACCGAATACGGTGCTATGCACCATTGTGGCGGAATCTTTTGATCATCTGGCCGGCGCTATTGAGGAGGCGATGCGTGCCGGCAAGAACCTCAACGGCGCGATTGAGCACGTGGTGAAGGAGACTCTAAAGGAGAACCGGCGGGTCATATTCAATGGTGATAACTATTCGCAGCAATGGCGTGAGGAGGCCGCTGCGCGCGGACTGCCCGAACTGCGCAATACGGTCGAATCGCTTGCGGCGCTGGTGGAGCCTGAATCGAGGGAGCTCTTTAGATGTTATGCTGTGCTGAACGAGGAGGAGCTCAACAGCCGTTACCACATTAAGCTGGAGAGCTACTGCAAGACGATTAATATCGAGGCACAGCTCACTATTAGCATTGCCCGGACGATGCTCTTGCCGGCGGCTCTCGAATATCAGACCAGGCTTGCTCAGGCAATCTCCTGCACGTATGCGGCGTTGAAGAAGCGCCCCGATCTGGGAGTTCAGGAAGAGATGCTGCAAAGTGTGTGCGAAAGGAACACCCAGCTCAAATCTGCCATTGATTATCTCGATGCGCAGAGAAGCCAGGCTGAAGAGCACACCAACGGCAACCCGGTTAAGGCCGCGCAGTTTTATCAACAGTGTGTATTTCCAGCAATGAATGCTGTTCGGGAGATCGCAGACGGACTCGAGTTGATTGTCGATGACGATCTCTGGCCGTTGCCCAAATTCCAGGAGATCCTGTATATCTATTAGGCGCTCCGAGCGCTTCGTGCCTTGCGCTCTCCGCGCTTGCCCGGCCAGCTGGGGATTGCTGGGCCGCAATCTCCAGCCTCGCTGCATTGGCTTGGAGTCATTAGCGGTGACTGCATCGACCGGCAGTCACCGCTCGGGGGGATTATCGTATTCCTTCACAAGTAGCGCGTATTGGCTTGTAAGAATCGGTGCTGCCTAACTTTAAGGAGATCCTCTGCATTTAGTTGCCGCGATTGTGTGGGCAGGCAGGGGTTGCCTTGGGGGATGGTCGGCTTCCTCCGCGGTGAGAGAGTATTCACGGGGAATTATGATAGTAAAAAAATTCGGAATCATCTGAATTTGTGCTCTTGCGTCACAGTATTCCCGAAGGGCGTGCAAGTCCCACCACGGATGGTGACAGCCGTCTGAGGGCTGTATCATAGGTAGTGTTTCCTGTACTAGGGATGTACCCGGCTTTGCCGCAACCAATTACACTTAAGAGTGTGCCTCTAATTGTTAGCACTTGACGGGAGCCGGACGTTTGCAGTACATCGGTTACCTTTACAGCTACAAAGCCTACTACTGTTCGCGACCCGGTAAATGGCGCTCCGCCTGTAATTACAGGCAGAAGTACGAATGATTTGCTTAGAATCATCTCCCTTCGCGGCCAGCGGGTCAAATCTATCTGCCCTGCCACACCGTTAATTAGCTCGATCTGATCGCCAATCTCTACCGAGGGTACGAATCCGTCTGGTTGCCTGGCAATCTCAAGAACATGGTCGACTGCCTGATTGAGAAAGCTGGCATTGGCAGGAAAGACTGTAAGCGATGTGAAGGCCGCATTCTCAGACGACTGAGTGCCGATAGTGAATTCCACCGAGTCTCCACTGTACTTGACATACAGGGGAAGGTCACTGATGCTCTGCGAAGACGCGCTTGTTGCAGTTGCAGAAGCACTGTCTCCGGCTGCACCGGTACTACTACCACGGGAGCAACTACTGCCACTCCTGGCAGCACCGCCACCGCTACCACCGCTACCACTGCCACTCCTGGCAGCACCGCCACCGCTACCACTGCCCGGGCCCGAGTCAAGAGTTACAGCCAGAGGGAATAGGCGGTCGGAGCATGCCGTCTTCAATCTGCCTGCGGCGCTGGCTGCGGCAACAGATCGTATGGTGTCGCTCAACCGCCCCAGGAGTCTGGCCAGCTGATACTCTATGCTCATCTCTGCCATGACCTCTACCTGCTCGTAACCGTTGCTGCCTATGGTGCGCAGAGCGATGATTGTCACGCCGGATGACTGGTTGGAGACGGCCCTGCCGTCTGCTCTGTTCATCTCGGTAATCTGCAGTGCCTGGAACTCGGCCAGCAGCGGGTCGTCTTCCAGCGCCAGAGCACCGCCGATGGCGCCAGCTTGAACGGCATTATCAAGCTCTGCGTGAGCGTTTACCAGGTGGGCTATGTCGACTGCCAGGATGCTGAGAGAAAGCAAGATCAAGCCAGTAACTGATAGATGCAAGCCTGGTAGGCTCCCCCTGGCTCTCCTCTTCGCTCTCTGTCTGAGTCCGACCACAGAGCTTCTCCCGTATGGGTGAGGGGGAGCGCTCTGGGAAGTCAATTGTCACAACTGCCGCCCTGGCGATGCAGCTCTGATGAGCTTGTCGGAACAGGCGTCAGCAGCACGCACAATCAGCACTTCATCGCCTGGAACCCCAGGCATTGATACAATCCTAAACCCCCTCTCAATCGAGCTGTTTCCCAATAGTCCCCCACTTAAGAGTTAATCATTCATTGCTATTGATGACATCCCCGTATCGGGGGGTAAATCATTTCGCAGGAGCAGAAATTGCTAAAGTCAGCCAGGTCACTATGAAAAGGCTTGATTGACAAGCGTTTGGCGGCTTGGCAGGTCATGGTGTACAGTCCTGACAGAGGCGTGTTCTTTAACACTTCTTAATATATTCCTGCTTCCAGCCTTATCACACACTTGAGCGGGTGACTGTGCAGAACCTCTGCAGTAGATCTCGGCTGGGTCTGATGTGGGCACGCGCCGCGAACAAACGACAAGGGCGCACAATTCTGGTTCTCAGGTGAGCCGCTTGCGCGTCAGATCCCGCTTTCTCATGCGAATGGAGGCGGGCGTGACCTCCAGGAGCTCATCGTCGCCTAAGTATTCCAGACACTGCTCGAGCCCCATCTCTACTGGTGCCTTGAGAGTGACGAGCACATCGCCTGTGCTTGCTCTTACGTTGGTCAGCTTCTTGGTCTTGCAGACGTTTAGATCCAGATCCTGTGGGCAGTTGTGCTC
>CAYPBX010000087.1:0-8261 GCA_964409075.1 uncultured Candidatus Obscuribacterales bacterium | reverse complement strand
GTCAAGGACACGCTGCGGTGCCGCTTACGCTTCCGTCGCAGTTCTCGATCGAGATTAAAAACGTCGAGAACTGGTCGGGTCTCACAAGCAGGCAAAAGCGCTTACTTACATTGGTTGTCTCTTATGCGGACTTCTCGATATGCAGTTTTCAGGGTACGGGTCCGGCTTCTGTTCGGCCTCACGGCTGGCCGGTCCCGGGACGGCGTCCGTCCCATGACGAACCTTATATCATATCAGATTACTATTATTTGTGTCTGCTATGGGCGGATCGCCGCTTACTGTCTTGAAGATCTGGAGGCTAGCGGATTCGAACCGCTGACCTTCTCCGTGCAAAGGAGACGCTCTACCAACTGAGCCAAGCCCCCGTGTCCACTGACAAGACCAGCTTTCAAGCAATGCTTGGCTGCAGTCGGCTCGATTTCTGGTCTGTTTCAGATGAACGCGCACCCCCATCTTACCGCATAAAAACTTAGCTTTTCTTTTACAAACAAGACTGGGCCATCCTGGACTCGAACCAGGGACCTCACCCTTATCAGGGGTGCGCTCTAACCACCTGAGCTAATAGCCCTGAACATGAGGCATTTTACCATCCGGACATCTGGAGATAAGGGGATTCGAACCCCTGACCTCACGGGTGCGATCCGTGCGCTCTACCAACTGAGCTATATCCCCACAGTGCAGCTATTATAACGGATGATGTTATTTCCCGGATTTGCTTTGATGACCTATGCGGCAATTACACACGATAACGAGACAGCTTGAGATTCTCACCCTGACCGCAGCTCTTTTCCTTATCGGACCGACGTCCTGTGCGCATGCGCAGACCATGCTCGCTGCAGGCAGCCAGGCTCGCCGGAGAGGTCCGGTGGCGGTCGAGATCAACTTGCCAGCGGATTTAAACTGGAAATCAAAGGCACAGATACTCGATCTGCGGCGACGACAGGTAGTGAAGCACCCGGAGCTGCTGCTTTCTGCCTATACTCCCAATGACGCCGTATTTGGTGCTATCGAGGATGGCAGGCCCTGGTGGGGAACAGCCGGTGAGGCCGCATTTGGTGAGGGGCAGAAGAGCATCGCTGGACCGGCCGAGGAGTCTAGATTCATACTCAATCCATTTTTGCTGGTAGCCGCCAATTCCGGAACGGCAATGATCTGGAATCCAGCACGATTGACTCAGGCTCAGATAAATGATCCCTCTTTTCCTTATTTCTGGCAACCAGAGTCACTGGTTTATTACCCGGACAGGTGTGCCGCAGTCGCGACATACAACATAACAGCCTATAAGACAGAGGTTGCAAAATATAGTCAGGCGCTCAAACATCTGGGATTCATCAGACAATTTTCGCTTGTTGCTTACAATGCGCGCGACATGGGCTTCGAGTACATTTATCTGGACGAAGGCAGGTCCCGCAATATCCAGAACGACAACCATCCTCGTGCCCCGGTGCAGATAAGCCAGATGTTTCACTGTGGTGGCACCTGCGGTTATCCAGGCGGTTGCAACAATATGAGCCCCTTCATGGCTGAAATCGATCGCTGTCGGTTTATTGATCTTCCAGCCCAGGCACACGTGTGCCTCTGGAAGGAGAGACCGGCATCAGTCGCCGATTCACCTGATTTTGTCTTTTTCCTGGATTTTAAATAGCCAGGCAGCGGTGCACGCTCGGAGCGCGCCGTTGCTTTCATCTGGCGCTCTCACAGTGGTTAACCCTGGCAGTGAGGCTGCTAACCACCTTGCGGGATGTCAAAAAGCTCGTTAAGTGAAATAATATTTAATGTTGGCGGAATGGTTGGAGCAATTTTGAGGGGTTGGCAGCCAGGGGCCTGGGGAGGCTCCCATGATAGCTGCAAAGAGAAGAAGGGCTGGTAGAGCTGAGGAGGGAATTCTCGGTCAGTTTTGCCTGCTTGCGCTGATTATCATCGGGTTTGCTCTCGGGGCGTTAGCTCTGGAAACCGGGCATGTCGTAGGGGTGACCGCCGAGCTTAGCAACGCCGCGGATGCGGCTGCCATCGCCGGTGCGCAGCAGATGATGGACGATCCCGACCTGGCTGAGTACCACGCTCTCACTGTGGCTGCCCTGCACAGGGCAGACGGCAGGGAAGTCTCCAGCAATTCTCCCGATACTAGCGTGACGGTGGTCATTACCCAGCCCACCGCCCTGGATCCCGGCAGGGTCCAGGTGACAGCCGAGATGCAGATTGAAAATACGCTGGCGCGTATATTTCAGCGCAGCGCAGAGACAGTGGTTGTGACCTCCAGCGCGGCTCCCGGTGGAATGGTAAGGAAAGTCTTTCAAGACCAGCTCTTCCCGCTGGCGGTAGCCGGAAATGTCGAGCCTGCCGGTGGCGATGGCAGCAGCGGCAGCGCTGGCAGCGACGGCAACGAGGAGCTGTTCGAATATACCGTGGGGCAGCCCTTCACGCTCAATCTGGACGTCGCCAGCCCTGACAGGAATGCTGCTTTCACAGGGCTGGGTGGCCAGAACACAGCCAATATGAATGTTATTAAAGCCATGATTGACCAGGCGCTCGGGCTCCAGGATGTCGAAGGCACCATACCCGCCGTGGAGGTGGGTCAGCTGATTGCCCAGCACTCAGGTACTGCCGGTGCTGTTCATCTCGCCCAACCGAGCCGGTTGAACGCTTTGCTGAATTCCGACCTGGTGCTGCCGATTGTGATTTCGCCTAACAGCGAGAATTTCTCTTTCAGCCAACCAACGCAAGTGGTCGGTTTCTTCGCGCTTGATGTCACGAATGTCACTGTCAACCGGGGAAAGGTTGTTGCCATTACAGGCACTATCATTGATAAAGGAGTGAAGGGCATAAACGGAGAGCCTGCCCAGACTGAGATTGCCCAGTGGGATGAGGCTCTCAGGGCGATCTCCCCATCGACTGTCCGCCTGGTCTGGAACACGGACAGCAGCTCATCGGGTCCGTAAGCGTTGGAGATAATAAAACCGTAAGGAGATGAGCCCGGCTATTAACCAGGGCCTGCCGGTGGAACAATGTAAGTGGCAGAAAGCAAAAACGGTTGTTGCCGTAAGTGCCAGAAGCAGCAACGAAGAAGAATGCCTCAAGTCAGCAAAAAAAAGATACAGGTAAGACGCCGGTCCGGTGCAACCATAGCCGAATCGGCTGCCTCTCTGGCTCTGCTTTTGCCGCTCACGTTTATGATTATATTTGCAGTGCTCGAGGCAAGCTATGCCTTTATGATCAAGAACTCGCTCTCTCAGGGAGCCCGGCGCGCTGCCAGAGATCTGTCGATCGCCTACGGAGAGGATCCGGCTATCGCGAGCAGCCGGGCGCTTCAGGAGACCCAGGTTTTCGACAACATAAGGATAGTCAATATCATCAACGACTCGGACCAGTTCGACGACCCGGTCTGGGATACAGTTGGAGATCCTCCCACAGTCACGGTCAACGTCAGGTATCAGGGCGGGCAGTACAGCTTGCCGCCCTTCCCCAATCCCGACCCGCTCGGCTTGGGCAGCACCTTTATCATCAACGCAGGCTCCTCATATCGTTTGTAACCGCTCGGCTGCCCGCAGCCTTCCCGCTGTGAGCCGGTTCGGAACGCCAGAGATACTTGAGCTTGCGTTGCCCCGCCTAATTTTCGCTTCCCCCTGGTTGAAAGCGGTGTGATCCGACCAGCTGCGGTGCTGGCGACAGCTTCGAGGGAGAGCAGAACAGTATGAACTTCAGGCGAGCAATGCTCCCTGCAAGGGGCCAGAGAGGCTCTCTGGCCGCTGTTCTCTTTGCGGGACTGATTTTAATCTGTGCGGCAGTAGGTGCTATTGGTTATGACCTGGCTCACGTAGTCACAGCGCAGAACGAGCTTCTCAACGCAGTCGAAGCAGCGGCGATAGGTGGTGCCCAGAGCCTGAGCGATGGCGCGCAAATGGCTGAGTATCACGCTCTCGAAACGGCGGAAAGGAATTTTGCCGATGGCGATCCGGTGTCCAACGGCTCTCCCGGCACGACTGTTGTCGCAGTCGCCCAGGATCCTGACATCCAGGACCCTGGTTTTGTCGAGGTTTCGGCAGAGAGGGTAGTCGAGCACAGGCTCGCCCGCATCTTCAGCAGGGCGACAGATACTGTGGTCGCCCGGGCTGTAGCTGGAGCAGGCGGTCCGGCCCGCAAGGTGAGCAGCAATCAGCTCTTTCCTCTGGCCATGAGCATCGATACAGTTCCGCGCGCTGCCGGGGGCAATGGTAATGGAAACGGCGGGGGGAACAGCCAGCCGGCAATCGACAGCATACCGCTCAACCAAAAACGAATTGGCGATACAGTTCAGCTTTACATCAACTCGCAGCAGTACAAAAACGCTGCCTTCACCTCGCTCACCGAGCCCACGGCAAACGCCAACTGGATCCGATCTGCTGTTGATCAATATATTGGTCTTGCCGACAAAATTCCCGGGTTCATGCCTTCAGTTGAGATCGGCGACTCAATCTATCTCAACAATGGTGTGGTCGGGCAGAAGCATCTAGCGCGCGATCCCAGGTACACCATGCTGCTCGGGATGCCGTACATCGTTGTGCCAGTAATCTCCGGTAATCCACCTTTCAATCAAACCCGATCCGTGGTTGGCTTCATTGCAATAAAGGTTACCGATGTCACCATCAACCAGGCAGGCGGGGTGGTAGAGACAATCAGCGGTACTCTCGTTTCGGGACTTGTCACAGGACAGACAGGCGAGCTGCCTGCAAGCGGCAGCGCCCAGACGGATGCTGCCCTTGAGGAGCTCTCGGCGCAGGTGATCAGGCTGGTGAACAACAGATCGCTACTTGACTGATCTCCTCAATCCCAACAGAACCTCATGTCTGAGTAGTGTCCAAGTAAGCTGTCTCCAGGCATCGCTTAAGTCAGCGGCGGCTCCCTTGGGATTCGCTCGCCATGCGGCTCAGAATTGCTAGAGCAGCGGCGTACTGACCGTCATTCAACAGATCGCGTATACGCTCGCCCTCGGATCTGGTGGCAGGACTGGCAAGCAGGGAGAGAAGCTGGTTGGCCGCTTGGCTGGTTTCTGGCTCTAAGAGCATCTCGAGAATTCTCTCGGCTGCATTGCTGTAGTCCCTGTTTGCAAACATGCTCAACAGCTGTATCATGTTTTGAGGGGACAAGGGGCTGGCAAGGATCTGCTCGGCACGGACCGCTTCATCCCAATCGCCCAGCATGGCTAGCAGGCGCTCAGAGGTGGTACGTTCGGCAGCATCCTGGCTGGCAAGCATGCTTATGAGCCGTCTGGCTGCTTCTACCGTATCTGGCTCCTCGCTGGTCAGCATGCTGCTTAGAGCTGTCAGGTTGTCTCGATTGCTGGGGTTATCGTACAAATCAAGGAGACGCCTGGCTTCAGCACGCGAGACTACGTTCTCCAGCACTATTCTGGCAAAGCTTTGCCGGTTGCTTGCTTGGATTTGCGTGTTGGGCGGATCGCCTGGACGTGCTCCCCTCAAGGCCGTTAGATATCCCGTAAGCGTCGATCTGTACCTCTGGTCGAAGGCAATTGCGCCTAAAGAATTGGCCTGAATCCCTGAAGTCGTCAGAGAGAGGATGTCGGTGGCAAGCTGTCTTTGGTCCGGATCTTCGAGCATGGCCATGAGTATGCGGCGGGCACTGGTTGCTTCCAGCAGTCTTTGTGCCCTCTGCCTGTCGGCTGCTTGATTGGATGTAAGCCACTGCCTGACCAGAGCTGCTGCCTGCGGATTGTTCTGGTCGGTGATGACAGTGATTGCTTCGGGAAGCAATTTTCGATCGACGGTTGTGAGCAGAGATCGGGCGGCGTCCTGGTAAGGTCGGTGCTGCAGAAGCGCAAGCAGCCTCTCGTACGAAGACGGCTGGTTCTCCTCGCCCTGAGCCCTTTCGTTCTTCATGCTCAAAAAGGTATTGACACCACGCCATTGGGCGGGCTCGCTGCCGTTGAGCATCGCTTCCAGGACACCGGCGGCAGCAGGATGACTGCGTCGGAGCCCAAGCAGTGTAGCGATCTGTTCTGGGCTGTCCAGGCGGGTCAACATGTTGGCACCCAGGCTCTGCTGCCCTTCTGTGTTGAGCATGTTGACGATTACCAGGCTGTCGCTGCCGTTTCCAGTCTCCAGGAGACTGCCCAGGTTGCGAACTGCAGCGCTTCTATCAGCTCCACTTTCGCCAAGAAAAGTGTTCAGCCGGGCGGCAGCGCGAGGGAAGCGTCGTGTGTCGTTGAGAAGGTCAAGGATCCGTCTGCAAGCCTCAGGCGTCTCACAGGCGGTGAGAATCGTTTCGGCAGCGCCGCGCCGAGCCGGGTCGTTGAGCATAGCCATGATTCTGTTGTCACCATCGCTCAACAGCGTAAGCAGGTTCAGCGAGCGGCGCCGGGGGTCAAGATCCTCTCCTTCACTTTCCAAGCCATTGAGAATCTCGTTGACGGTTCCGCGGCCACTGTTGTCGCGCGGGTCGCTTTCGGAAAGCAGTCTAAGCAGCACATGTGCGTTTTGACTGCTGTCGGGGTTCGAGAGAATCCTACGTGCGTAGTCTTCGTCTCTGTTGCTGTTGAGCATATTCAACAGATCGCGACCGTTATGCCCGGCTTGCGAGGCATGAGGCGAGCCGAGCATGGTCATGAGGCGAGCTGTCGCTCCTGGGTTGTACCTGAGCATGTAGCGCAAGTTGCTGGGTACACGGCTATCTCCGCCTCGATTGAGGAGATCCAGCAATGCGCTTATCTGCTCGGGGTTGTTCAGCTCTCCCAGAACATCTTGTGCTATCTCTGTCTGATTGCGGTCCCCGAGCATGGTAAGCAGTCTGCCTGCGGTTGCTTGTGCCTGAGCGTTGCCTGCACGCAGGGCCAGCAAGTTGCGGATCTTAAAGGGTTCGGAGACATTGGTCAAAATTGTAATGGCTGCTTGCTGCTCTCCGGGGTCGCCGAGCATGCGTACCAGGCGCATGGCTGCATCCACGTTGGGGCTTACTCGATTGTCGCCGCCTCTTTCTGCCTGTCTTGCGCCTGTGTTGAAGGGATCTACCTCTTTCTCATTATTGGTGAGAAGATCCAGGACAGTGCGGGCTGTCTGTTGATGAGTGGTGTTGTCGGAAGCTAGCATCTGAGCTACTTGCTGTGCACCGGCCTGTTCCGGGCTTCCTGGACGTATGCTAAGAAGATTAGCCAGGCCGCTGAGCTGTCTGGTGGAGATGCAGCGGTTGATCAATAGAATTGCTTGCTCTCTCTGGGTATTGTCGGCAAGCATGTTGAGAATCGCATCGCTGATTGGCGGACCTCTTCTCTTATCTGATTTACCTTGAATTCTCATTTCCAGGTAATTCAAGGCAGCATTTCTTGCTGGGCCCCCTTGAGCAAGCACTTGCTGCAGTCGCAGCGCCCCCGCGCGCGTTGCCGGATTACCTAAAAGGGTCACCATCAGGTTGAGCTTGTTTGGATCGTTTAGATTTTGAATCAGCTGCAAGGCGGCGTCGCGCTCGGCACTGTCTCTCATCATCACAAGCAGCCTGCGGGACGCCACTGCTTGCGGAGACTGATCGGAGCTGTCGGCGCGCGCATCGAGCAGGCGTTCTGCGGCTGCCTGCATAAGATTTTGCTGCCTGCGTGTGCCCGTGCTCCAGTTCATAAGAGCAAGGATATTCTGGACATCATGCCTGTTTTGGCGACGCTCCTGATCGGTGTTTCCGGATGTGGCGATGGCAGTAAGCCTGTTTCTCTGATCCACGTTGTACACTCCCAGCAGATCGCATGCCAGGGCGGCGTTTTCAGGATTGTTCAACATACCCAGGAGCGCCTGTCCGTCTGAGCGGTCGACAGCATGGGGACTGTTGAGAAGATTCAGCAAGGTGATAGCCGCCTGGTTTTGTGCCGCCTCTGGCGAGGAGAGCATCTGGCGAATCTGGCCGACGGCTTGCTCCTGGCGCGGGTCATCCGATAGATTAAGCAGCTTTTGAATCTGAGCCGGGGTCTCGAGTCGACCGGCAATCAGCATGGCGCGTTGCCTGGCGCTGGCATTGTCGCCAGTGATCATGTTAAGCAGGCGGTTGCCGCTGACTGCTATTCCAGCGTCACCTGAGGCGAGCATGGCGAGGATGTTGCTGCCGGCTCGAGCTTCTTGCTCGTTGCCATTGAACATCATTGCCAGTATGCGGTTAGCTCCTGGCCGTGCAGCCGGGTTGTCGAGCATATCAAGAATGTGATGGAGCTGGCGGCCCGACAGCCCGAAGGCAGAGGCTCCCAGCAATCGCTCTCCCTGCTGCCTCTCAGCTTGATTGTCGCTGCCAAG
>CAYPBX010000086.1:1005-8272 GCA_964409075.1 uncultured Candidatus Obscuribacterales bacterium | reverse complement strand
GCGGCGGATTACCTCTTCCTGATACTTGACCCCCTTGCCCTTGTAAGGCTCGGGCGGCCGCCTGGAGCGGATGTAGGCAGCCAGCTGTCCTACAGCTTCCCTGTCGAAGCCGCGCACGGCTATTTTCGTGTTGGCCTCCACCTCGATTATTAGCCCCGGCGGCGGTATCACCTCTACCGGGTGGGAGAAGCCCAGCTGCATGACCAGGTTCTTGCCTTCCATGGCAGCCCGGTACCCGACACCGACAATTTCCAGATGGCGCGAAAAGCCTTCAAAGACGCCTGTGACCATGTTGGCGATCAGCGTGCGCGTAAGCCCGTGCAGACTGCGGCTCAAGCGATCATCCCCCTTGCGCCTGACATGAATGGTGTCGCCCTCCTGGCTTACCTCGATCTCCGTCCTTACTGTACGGGTGAGCTCGCCTTTGGGTCCGGCGACGGCAACCTTGCTTCCATCTATGCTGACAGTGACGCCAGAGGGTATCTTGATGGGTTGTTTGCCTATGCGCGACATAGTCTTATCCTCCGCTCACCAGATGTAGCCTATGATCTCGCCGCCCTTGCGATTTGCTCTTGCCTGGCGGTCTGTCATAAGCCCGGCACTGGTGCTTATGATGGCGATGCCCAGCCCGCCGAGCACGCGGGGAGTACGCTTGGTGCCGCGGTAGATTCTCAGCCCTGGCTTGGAGACACGCTTGAGCCCCTGAATAACTCGTTGCCCGCCAGATCCGTACTTGAGAACGATGCGCATCCGCTGGTGAGGCTTGCCCAGATCTTTGGTCTCGAAGGAGGAGATGAAGCCCTCCTTGCGCAGCACCTCGGCCAGCGCCACTTTCTGCTTGGAGGCGGGCATCTCCACAGAGGGGGAGTGCACCTGGATGGCATTCCGGATACGGGAGAACATATCAGCAATCGGATCTACAACGGGCATTTACTCTCTCCTACCAGCTTGACTTGGTCACTCCCGGAAGCAGCCCGTTATGGGCCATCTTCCGGAAGCAGAGCCTGCAAATTCCATAGTCGCGAATGTACGCGCGCGGCCTGCCGCAGATGCGGCAGCGATTGTGCAGCTTCACCCGGGGATATTTTCCACCGGCTGCCGCCTGCCTGCGCTTGATCTCTTTGTCAATTATCGATGTCTTGGCCACGTTACAACCTCACTTGCGGAACGGCATGCCCATAGCCGAGAGCAGCGCGCGCCCTTCCTTATCTGTGCGCGCCGTCGTCACGATAGCGATATCCATGCCGCGGACACTATCTACGTGCTCATAGTTGATTTCAGGAAAGATCAGCTGCTCTTTGACGCCCAGGGCGAAGTTGCCCCGCCCGTCGAAGGACCGGGGCGAAACACCACGAAAATCACGAATTCTCGGCAGAGCAATATGCACCAGCTTGGCCAGGAAATCGTACATGCGCTGGCCGCGCAGGGTGACGCTTACCCCAACGGCGTTTCCCTGCCGAACCTTGAAGGTGGCGATCGACTTGCGCGCCCGGTTGACTACTGGCTTTTGCCCGGAGATAGCTATAAGATCCTTGATACCGCCTTCGATGGCTTTTTGGTTGGCGGTCGCCTCACCGATCCCCATATTAAGGACAATCTTGACCAGCCTGGGCACTTCAAGATTGTTCTTGTATTCGAAGTCGCGCTTGAGGCGCGGCAGTATCTCCTGGTAGTACTTCTCCTTCAACTTCATGGTCGTTGCTTTGTCTCCTCAAAGCGCTTCTGTCAAACGATGCCCTTACTCAATCTCTTCTGCCTCCCTGAACTCGGCTCGCACCGGTTTCTTCGACTTGGTGCTGTAGAGCATGACTTTAGAGGCTGCTATCGGCGCCTCTTTTTTCAAGAGCCCGCTTTGTCCTGTCGGTGTCTTCTTTCTGGTGGCCTTTGTGATTACATTGATGCCTTCGACAATCACCTGCCCGGTCTTGGGCAGGACCTTCAAGACTTTGCCTGTCTTGCCGCGGCCTTTGGTCGTGGCTCCGGATACAACCATGACCAGGTCGCCGCGCTTGACGTGCAGGCGGGGAGTGAGGTTGGACCTGCCTTTTCTCACCAGGGCCTGGGAGACCACGATCCGGTGCCCGGGCTTGACCTTGGCCTTTAGTGCCTGCTTTGCAAAGCGAACTTGTTGTGCTTTGCGCGTATAAGCCATCTCAGAGCACCTCCGGAGCTAGCGAAATAATCTTGGTGAAATTCTTGTCGCGCAGCTCGCGGGCTATCGGACCGAAGACCCGCGTGCCTCTGGGATTGTTGTCCTTCTGGATGATCACGGCAGCGTTGTCGTCGAAACGTATGGTCGATCCGTCTGTCCGACGGATGTCGCTTCTGGTTCTGACGATAACGGCGCGCACCACCTCGGACTTCTTGACCGGCATGTTGGGCATGGCGTCCTTGACCACGCCAATAATCACATCGCCGACCCTAGCATAGCGCCTGCCCGATCCGCCCAGGACCCTTATGCACTGGATCTGGCGCGCGCCTGAATTGTCGGCAACGGTTAGGCGTGTCTCCTGCTGGATCATTTTCTTGCCCTCAAACGGTAAGCGACTCCTTCTCGCCTGCCTCTATGACCTCGACGACCACCCAGGATTTTAGTTTGGACAGCGGGCGGCATTCCCTTATGCGCACGGTGTCGCCTATCTGGCAGGAATTGGCGGCGTCATGCGCTTTAAACTTCTTGGTCTTGAGCATCCTCTTCTCATATTTGGAGTGTGGCAGATGGTTGGTCACCACCACGGTTACTGTTTTGTCCATCTTGTTGGAGAGGACAACTCCTTGAAGCTCTTTCCTTGGCATAACCTATCTCCTTGTCAAGCCTCCAGCTCGCTTGCTCCTGCCTCGACCGGCCCCTCTCCCTTGCTCTGCTGGGCAGCGACGGTTAAGAGGCGCGCCAGGAGCCTGCGTGCCTGCCTGATCTTGGCCGGACTGTCGATCTTACGTGCTCTCTGCTGGAAGCGCAGCTCCGTAAGCTCCCGGCGTGTCTGCCGCACCTTCTCCCTGATCTCCTCGGCAGTCAGCTGCCGCATCTCCTGCATTCTCATCGGGCGCCTCCCGAGAGCCTGGCACGGTCCACAACTCGACACTTGACCGGTAGCTTCTGAGCAGCCAGCTTCAAGGCCTCATGGGCTGCCTGCCTGGGAATGCCAGCCATCTCAAAGAGGACCCTGCCCGGCCTCACGACTGCCACCCAGAATTCCGGGTTGCCTTTGCCAGAGCCCATGCGTGTCTCCAGTGGCTTCTTCGTCCCGGAGCGGTCTGGAAAGATCCTGATCCACAGCTGGCCTCCCCGGCGGACTGAGCGGGTCATCGCTTTGCGGGCAGCCTCAATCTGGCGGGATGTTATCCAGGCCGGTTCGAGCGACATCAGTCCGTACTCGCCGAAATGACAGGTTGCCCCACGCGTTTCATAACCCACCATGCGCCCGCGCTGGTGCTTTCGGAACTTAGTGCGTTTTGGCATCAACATGGCTAACCTGCCTTTCTGGCCCGGCGGCCAGGTCTAAACCCCGTATGGTCTGGACCCTGGGCATCGCTGCGGTCGCCTGGAGCCTTGATGTTGGGCGTGGACCACTGCCCACGCTCAAGCTCGCCGCGGTAGATCCAGACTTTAACACCGATGATGCCCATGACTGTTGTTGCTTCGGTTACGCCGTAGTCGACATCGGCTCTCAATGTCTGCAGCGGTATGCGCCCTTCCTTGGCCCATTCGGTGCGCGCTATTTCAGCTCCGCCCAGCCGGCCTGCAACCATCACCTTCACGCCCTGGGCACCGGAGCGCATGCAGCGCTGAATGGCCTGCTTCATCGCCCGGCGGAAGGCCACCCGCTTCTCCAGCTGCTGGGCGATGCTGTCGGCGACCAGCTTGGCTTCCAGATCGACACGGTTGACCTCGAGAATATTGATGCGCACCTCAATCCCTTCGCGGTTGAGCATCTGCTTTACTTTCAGGTGGAGCTGCTCGATACCTGCTCCGCCTTTGCCGACCACAACTCCTGGCCTGGCTGTGTAGATGTCGATGAAGATCTGGTCGGCCTTGCGACCGATCTCGACCCGGGAGATGCCGGCGTTGTTGAGCTCCTTGAAGAGAAACTGCCTGATGCGGTGGTCCTCCTCGATGAGCGCTGGCATGTCCTTTATCTTCTGCACAATCCAGTTGGACTGCCAGCCTTTGTGGATGCCGACCCGAAAGCCGTTTGGATCTACTTTCTGTCCCACGCTGTTGCTCCTTTAAATGTCCGACAGTACGATGGTGATATGGCTCGAGCGCTTCTTAATCGGATAGGCGCGCCCGCGCGCCCGCGGGCAAAAGCGCTTGACGACGCGGCCCTCATCGGCATGAGCCTCGACTACGCGCAGCGCAAAGGCCTCCTCCTCGGAGATGGCGGTCTGCTCGCTATTTATAAGATTGAACATGGCTGCGTTCAAAAGCTTCCTCACCGGCTTTGCTGCTGCATAGGGCATGAACTCGAGGATGGTCATGGCCTGGTAGGCGGTCTTGCCTCGAATCTGGTCGATAACCCTTCTTACCTTGCGCGGTGACATCCTGATGCTTCTGGCCACTGCTTTCGTCTCCATAATCACTCCCTCTTGGCGGTCTTGTCCGATCCAGAGTGACCCTTGAAGAGGCGAGTGGGCGCAAACTCGCCCAGGCGGTGCCCGATCATCTGCTCGGTGACGTATACCGGCACATGCTTGCGCCCGTTGTAGATGGCGATTGTATGGCCGATCATCTCCGGCACTATCATCGAGGCGCGCGACCAGCTCCTCACGACTCTCTTCTCGCCTTTTCTGTTCATCTCCTCAATGCGGCTCATGAGCGAGGGATGAACAAACGGACCTTTTTTGAGCGAACGAGACACTTTCTCCTCCTTGAAATTCTTAGCCTTTGCGGCGCCTGATTATGTATTTGCTCGATATCCTTTTACCGCGCCTGGTCTTGTAGCCCATGGCTGGTTTGCCCCAGGGGGTTTGCGGCTTGCCGCCAATTGGCGATTTTCCTTCCCCACCGCCGTGCGGGTGGTCGACAGCGTTCATGACGACCCCGCGGTTGGTAGGTCGAATGCCCAGCCAGCGCTTGCGCCCGGCTTTGCCCAGCTTGATGTTTTTCGCATCGGTGTTGCCCAGCTGTCCGATGGTGGCCATGCAGTCGATGTGCACCATGCGCATCTCTGCCGACGGCAGGCGCAGGGTACACATCTTGCCTTCCTTGGCCAGAACCTGTATCTGCGCACCGGCTGACCGCCCCAGCTGTCCGCCCTTGCCATGCGTGAGCTCGACGTTGTGCACTATGGTGCCCAGGGGAATGGCTCTCAATGGCAGAGCGTTACCCTGGCGGATCTCGGCTTCAGGGCCTGACATGAGCGTATCCCCGACCTTCACGCCAAGCGGTGCGAGAATATAGCGCTTCTCCCCGTCACGATAGACCAACAACAGGATGCGCGCATTGCGGTTCGGGTCGTACTCGAGAGCCTTAACCTCTGCCGGGATACCCCACTTGTCACGCTTGAAATCGATTCTGCGATAGGCTCTCTTATGACCACCGCCGTGGTGACGCACGGTAAGCCTGCCCTGGTTATTGCGCCCGGCAGATTTGCTGGCGGGGCTCTTCAGTCCTTTCTCCGGGCGCTTGGCTGACAGGTCCTTGAAGTCGGACACGAGCATGCCTCGCCTGCCTGGTGATGTGGGGTTGATTTTACGCAGTGCCATCTTCTTGTTACCTTTTGCACTTCACCAAAATCGAGCCGCGCTTAAGCGCCGAAGATCTCGAGCGGATCGCCTTCTATGGTCACATAAGCCTTCTTGCTGTCGTGAGGCGCTCTGCCATGCCTTCTGGTGCGGCGAATTCTGCCGCGCATGGCAGCAGTTGTTACCTTGACCACCCGGGAGCGGTTCTTCGGGTAGAGCTCGCTAATTAACTCCGCAACCGCCCGGGCGATCTCAATCTTGTTAGCATCCCTGGCTACCTCGAAGGTATACTGCCCAACACCGGCCAGCCAGGTCGTCTTCTCGGTGACGAGTGGGCGCTTGATTAACCGGGCATAGTTGTTCTTCATCTCAACCTCACTGACTTTCAGCAGGCCGGGGGCTGTCTGCTGCAGGTGGAGCTTTCTCAGCCTTAGACTTTCTTCTGCCTGTCGTGCGGCTGCCGGCTGAGACTTTTACTCCGGCAGCTTTCTTGGGCTGCCCAAGGCGTTTTGCGATCTTCTCGATGGCAGAGGCGGTGGTGAGAATGACCTCGCAGGCCAGGAGGTCCTTCACATTTAAATCGTCCACGTTGATAATGCGGACACCTTTTATGTTGCGGGCAGACCTCCTGGCTATCTGGCTTGCCGGCTCCAAGGCATCGAGCACCATTAGCGTCCGGCGCCCGCCAATTTCAAGCGACTGCAGTATCGCAGCCATCTGCTTGGTCTTGGCTTCGGCCAGCGCCGAGAAGTCTGGCACGACGATAAGGTTGGCGGCCCTGGCCGAGAGTGCCGATCTAAGCGCCAGGGCCCTGGCCTTTTTCGGCAGGGAGTGGCTGAAGTCACGTGGTTTAGGACCAAATATGACACCACCACCTTCCCAGAGCGGGGAGCGGATCGAGCCTGCCCGGGCTCGCCCCGTGCCCTTCTGCCGCCAGGGCTTGCGTCCGCCTCCTCTCACCTCGGCTCTTGTTTTGGTGTTGGCAGATCCAGAACGAGCATTGGCCAGCTGCCGCACGAGCGCAGCATGAAGGAGGTGAGTGTTAGGCTTGATGCCGAAGATACTCTCCTCAAGCTTGACCTGCCCGATTGTTTTGCCTGTCAGATCTTTTAAAACAGCCGCTGTCATCGCATCCTCATATTCGCTCGGGCGTATGCTGCCCGTGCGCTGGCTTCCGTCTGTCCAGCTTCGGAGGGTTGTAACCTGTCCTTGCCTTGCCTGGTTTGGTGTTTCATTGTCAAAGCTCTTTCCATCCTCTTACTTGCCGGAGGTCCGGGACCTTGCGCATGGGGTGAGGATAATAATCCCGCCTTCCACCCCGGGAACGGATCCCTTTAGAAGAACAATTCTCTTCTCAGGCTCCACCCGCACCACTTGCACCTTGCGCGTTGAGACCCTGCCACCACCCATGCGTCCCGGCATCGGTGCACCTTTAAGCACGCGCCCGGGTGTGGTACCGGCGCCGGTGGAGCCCTGGGTTCGGTGGAACTTGGAGCCGTGGCTCATCGGTCCCCTGCCGCCTGAGAAGCGTTTGATCCGCCCCTGGAAGCCCTTGCCTATAGATTGTCCGCATACATCGACG
>CAYPBX010000086.1:0-995 GCA_964409075.1 uncultured Candidatus Obscuribacterales bacterium | reverse complement strand
CCTCCTTTAGAATTGAATCCAGTGGCAAGGCCTGACCGATCTCGAAGCTATCCTCTGCCTGGCAGTGGAACTCGCGTAAGGGCGTAAGCGCTGGCAGCTTGTTTTTCCGCAGGTGCCCCAGGCGAGGCTTGTTGAGCTTGCGCTCGGGAACTGTAAAGCCGCCTACCTGAACGGCGTCGTAGCCGTGCGTGCTTTGGGTCAACCTCTGCGTGACGATATTGTCTCCAAGCGAAAGCACAGTAACCGGCAGCGCCCGCCCCTGGTTGTCGAAGACTGTCGTCATGCCGATTTTGCGGGCCAGCAAACCTAATGTCATAGTTTGACCTCAATGTCCACGCCAGCTGGCAGGTCCAGGCGCATGAGCGCATCGGCTGTGGTCGGGGTGGGATCGTTTATGTCTATAAGGCGCTTGTGGATGCGAATCTCGAAATGCTCGCGTGATTTTTTGTCTATGTGCGGCGAGCGCAAGACACAGTAAATTCGTTTGCGGGTGGGCAGAGGCACCGGGCCGCAGACGCTGGCGCCGGTCCTCCTGGCTGTATCCACAATCTGATCGGAGGACTTGTCGAGCAGACGGTGGTCGTAGGACTTAAGCCGGATCCTGATGCGGTCGACCTTAGCGCTGCCCTGCGTGTCTGCCTTCTGTGCTCTGGCTTTCGCCATCATCTCTTCCTCATAGCTGCGCTATCACCCCTTGTCTCATCCTCGATAAGCTCTGGACACCTGTCGGCATTAAGAGCATCCGGCAGCGGACCTGCAGTTCTGCCTGTCCTGCCTTCCGGTTTCCCGGGATTCTCGCCTGTCCTGGCGATAACCGCAAAACTTAAGCGCTTCTTATATCCAAAAGCTGTGCCTGTTCAGGATTTGCGGCGGCAAACCATTCATTTTAAACTTTAGGGCAGGGCTTGCGAACGAAATTTATCTCAATATAACCTTTTGTAAGCGCTCTGCACGCTGGCGCGTGCTCCGCGCCAATTACGTTCCGCTTCGCAGCC
>CAYPBX010000085.1:0-8273 GCA_964409075.1 uncultured Candidatus Obscuribacterales bacterium | reverse complement strand
AGATCATGCCTAGTCTCGTGGGCTCGGAGATGTGTATAAGAGACAGCGCAGGCCCGGCTATTCATCAGCGCGCCCGCCAGCGCCCGGCAGAGGTTCTCGATGTATATAAGATTGGTCTCCTTCCTGCCGCCATCGACAAGCATCGCCTTGCCTTGTGCCAGCGAGTCGATCAGCCGCGGCATCCAGGCGCGCTCACCCGGGCCATAAACAAAGCCGGGCCGCAGAGCCGTGACGCTTAGGCCACCGGCGCCTGCACGAGACATTACGAACTTCTCCGCATCGACCTTTGAATCTGCATAGGCTTCCCCGCAGCACACAAGTGGTGCGTCCTCCTTCACGCCCCACTGGTCACCCTGCCCTGTAATGACCGAGAGACTGCTTACATGTATAAGCTGCGTGACACCGCAGGCCTCCGCTGCTTCAACAACGTTGCGCGTCCCGCCTGCATTTACCGCCCAGATGGCTTCCCGCCTGCCGAGAGGGTCCACCGTGCCTGCGGCATGAATGACGACATCCTGATGCGAGCAAGCCCTTCTGAGACTCTCGACATCAAGCACGTCACCAATGACAGTGCAAAAGTTGGCGTTATCAAGCAGATCCTCAAGGACGCACAGGTTGCTCTGGGTCCTGACCAGCCCTATAACCGTGAAGTTCGACTCGACAAGAAAGCGAGCAATATGAGACCCGACCATGCCTGAGGCACCAGTCACCAGTACTTTCAATTCTTGCACCAGATCATCCCCCCTTTCTTGCCGATCCGGCAGCCAGTGAAGCGAGCGCCGCCAGCTTGTCTCCGAAACCATCCAGTCCTGCAAGCAGCGGTATCTTCACCTGCGCTTCGGGAGCACCCTCAAGTACGCGTTCCTGCCTGAGCCGTGTATATGTCCCAGATGGAACAAGCCTGAGCACTGGCGGCCCGAGCCGCTTCGTGGACCTCTTCTCATGGTACTCGCGATTCTGCCTCTGGAGAGAACCTTCAAAAAGCTCGATAAACTCCTCACCTAGACGAGCAGACAAATGGCCGCTTGTCTCCGCAAAACATGTGTAATAAGGCGGATCATCCAGCTGGACGGCAGCCGTGAAGTGTTTCAACTCCGTAAGCCCGAGCCTCTCCACCGCCTGACACAGCGCAACTCTCACCTGATCCTCAGTGAGCTTCTCTCCTGTAATCGAGCTGACACCTGCGCCTTTGCGTACAAACTGTATGACAGGCGTATTCTCATAATACTCGGTCACCTCGATAAGATCGTTGATGTTGTAACGGTACAGCCCAGCAGCAGTCGTGAAATAGATATAGTATCGCCTGCCCACCTCTAGCTCATCGGCAGTCAGATAAGAGGGTGACAGGCTGTCCAGCTCCTCTTCAGGCAGGAATTCGAAGAAGTGGCTGGTAATTGCCAGCACTCCGCCAGCACCATCATTGGACAGCGGGATCGATCCACGTCCCTCACTGGCCATGTAACCAAAGTCCCTGACCGGCACATCGCCGTAGCTGCCTGGTAGCTTTGCAAGATAAAAGGACATCGGCCCGCCCTTCCAGCAGGAGATGACCGCCAGGTTTGGCCAGATATATCTGGGCAGGAGCCTTCCGGGACCTGCCATTATCTGCGCGAGCTCCCGAGCACGCTGGGGACAGGCCCTGAGGTACGGCTGGAAAGCATCGTTAAGGGCCTGCGGCGGTTTATGATCGGGATCGACCCGGCCATCGTACATGTCTCTTACGAGCGTCTCTCCCCGCTCCAACAGCTGATCGGTCAAGAGAAGGAGGCTCGATGGGTTGCAGCAAAGAATGGCAGTAACGTTCTGAGACGCTGCCATTCTCAACATAAGGTAATACTTGGTTTCGACGTCGCTTATCTTTCCAAGCTCATAAGGCACGGCAAAGTGTCTCCTGATGACGGCAGGCTGGCGACGGTTTAGAACTCCCGAAACCGCCCCGTAGGGAATTCCGCCTGGTGATCTGCCTTCCTCGTCGTTGCTCGTCAGGATTAGGAAGCGCCCCTCAGCACCGTGGGGATAGTCCCTGATCAGCTGATAATTTTGGATTTGAAACGCGTGCGTGTAATCCCTTAAATGTGTTTCGGTGATCGGAATGAACTTCGGTTTGGTTGTAGTACCGCTTGTGGTAGCAAACATGAAAGGCTGCTCCTGAGTGAGCTGAGCTCTTCGCCCTTTCATGATCGCTTCTATGTAGGGGCCGAGATCCTCGTAGCTGCACACCGGCACGTTGCGCTGGAAATCAGCCACGCTCCTTATGCTATCAAAACGATGCGCCTTACCGAAGACCGTGTCCCGATTCGATCTTACAATTGAAAGCAGCTTCTGTAGCTGGGCTTGCTGGGGTTGTCTGGTCGCTGCCTGAAACCGGCGCACGTGAATCATCTCCCTCAACGCCTGTCCGACAGCCAGCACCGCTTTGGTTGCAACCAATCTACTCCTGCTCATACAGCCCCCGGAGAAGCTGCCCGGCAAGGTTCAACAGGTGAGCTGCCCGCGGCAGAAACAAGGTGCTTCTCCACTATGCGCACACCCAGTCCAGGAGAAGCGCTCAGTCTGCCCAGGCCACCTGGACCGACGGTCATGTTCTCGTAAGTAACATCCTGTTGCAAGAGAAAGGAATTTGCAGATCCCTCGCAATTCTCCAGCTGTTCTACCAGACAGGCGAAAGTCCGACCAGCCGCGCTCAAAACTCCGCTCTCGCCGACCTGCGCTCCCAGAAGACATTTCAGCCCGTATTCTCTAGCAATATCGTAAGTATCCCTGGCCGCCAGAATACCGCCGGCTTTCGAAAGACGAATATTGAATCCGTCACAGGCTCTGGATTCAGCCAGCTGCCGAGCGCGCGCTCTGCTGTTGACCGATTCATCGGCAATCACATCCTCCGGAATGGCTGCCGTTACTCGGGAAAGCGCCTCCAGGTCGTCGGCAGCCACCGGCTGCTCGTATGAGATGACGCCGAAAGGCCTGAAGGCATCCGCTGCTCTGATGGCTTCTAGCACCGACCAGGCACAGTTGGCATCAATCCGCAATCGCACCTCTGAACCAAGGATCCGCCTGGCCAGCCTTACTCTGGCAATATCATCCGGCAGGTCACGCCCGACCTTGAGCTTCACAGTTTTAAAGCCATACAGCCTGTAGAAGCCAAGGATAGCAGTAAAGGCCTTGCGCGAGCAAAATGGCACGACCGCCCCATAGCGAGCGGCCTGGCACCTGGGAGGGCCGAGCGCCTGAGCCAGAGAGGTGTTCTCCGCCCGCCCAAAGGCATCGAGCACAGCCAGCTCAACAGCGCACCAGGCCGCACCGGATGGCCTGGAATCAAGCCCCAATTCCTGCCACCAGCCGTGGAGCGTTGAGGCAGCTGCAAGCACCGAATCCGCTTCCAGCTCTTTGATGAGCGGTGCATACTTCTCAAGCACAGTCTGTGCTGCGCTGTCTATATCCTCGCCAGTAACATAAAGCCGCGGTATGCCTTCTCCATAGCCGCTGTCGCCCGAATCGAGATGCACCCGCACAATCAGGCTCGTGGAAGAGGAGCGACTGGCCAGGTTGTGCGCGAAAGCAAACCGGAAGGGCAGCTCCACCGTGAATGCCTCTAGAGATGCTACCTTCATATCACTCCCTGGCCAGGGATTGCAGCCAATCACCCAGAACTTTCAGGTACTCAGGAGCGCAAGGATCGAAATCGAGACTGTGCGCTGCATCTGGAAAAATATGCAGGCGCTTGTCGCTTGCTTGTACCCGGTCGAACCACTTCCTAAGCAAATCAACATCCACAATCCTGTCGCCACCTGCCTGCAGCACCAGAAGCGGTATCTTCAAATGCCTGGCCGATTCTCTGGCTGCCCGAGACAGCTTCAAGCTCTCAATCAGGAAGGAGGCAGTCACATGTGTGAGCCTGAGCGGGTCCGTGCGTACGTATTCCAGATAGGGCTGGTTTTCCGTGAACATCTCTGGCGTCAACGGAAGGGCAAACTGTCTTAGCGATCCCTTCAGCCAGGCCACCCCCACCTGAAGCTTGGTCGCCAGACTGAGATCCACCTTAACGGCAACTGCCGGGCAGGTGAGAATAAGGCCGTCGAGCTGCCTGTCAGTGAGAAAATTCAGGTCGCAGCCCCCATTAATGCAAGCAAGCGCCACCTTGGCGCCCCAGCAGTTAGCCATGAGATAGAGCCGGCCGCCCGGCTGCTCAGCACCGGCTAACGCCAGCACATCATTTAGATCTTGCAAGAGCCTCCGCCAACTTATAAGCTCTCCCCGATCAACCCGGTGCCTGCCGGCGCCACGTCGGTCCGGAGCATAAACCGAGAAGCCGAGCTCGTTGAGCCAGCTAGCTGTCTGCTCAATCCAGCCGCCGTGCCCTTCTATACCGTGCAGGTAAACAATACAGGGGCGTCCCGACTGGCCTGTCCAGACACGGCAGAGGAGCTTGCTGCCGTCGCAGGAGGGTAGCCAGCGCTCCTCTGGCTCTCTGATAGGCCGCTGGAACACACCGGCTGCTGGCAATGCACGCCAACCCGGATTCACGGTGGTCTCAGTCGCCAACTCCTGTGACATGCTTACAGATTGAGGTCCCGTCAAGGCTTGGCAAGATTTTAGCATCTTAAGTAGTCGCCCTCTGCGCTCGAATCGCGGTGAGCTTTGTGCCTGCGGCAGCGCTCTGCCGCCACTCACAGGCCTGGCTGGCCAGCCGACAGACAGCGAAAATACTTGTTGTCGTGTAAAGTATTAGGGAATCAAGAATCTCTGGCTCAGGAGAGACCGGAAACATGGCCCGCCTGCCTGTATGGATGCCAGCGCTTATCAGGCGAATCAACGGCGGACTGCAAGCCAGCCCGCTTTTGAGAAATCTTTTAGACGATAGCCTGGTGATCAGCACAGGGCGCACAATCTGCCGGGACATGTGGCCTTTCATCCGGGAGCTTCCAGACAACATAAGCAGAGTCCGCGATCGGCTGCCGTCTGAGATGGAAGCTGCCTGCCGTCTGCTCAATCAGCTGGCCGATGACGAACGTTATTACCAGAGCCTTTTCCTCAGGCAGTGCGAGCTGGCCGGCCTGACATCTCAAGAGCTTGAGAACCACCGCTGCTCGCCAGCCAGCCAGGCTCTTTGCTCGACGATGCGGCACTTCAGCTCCGGGACAAGCTTTGAGGACGGCATCTATGCAATTACAGCCGCTGAGCTTGCAGCCACTGCCTTTGCCAGAGCGTCGCTGCCCCGCTTTGAGGGTTACTTTAAGCGCTACACACATAATTATGACAGCAAGCTTGTTGCCGACGGGCTCAAATGGTTGCGCCTGCATGCCCGACCGCATACCCGACATGCACGCTGGCTCACCCGCATGCTCAAAGATATGAAAGGCTCGGCTGAAGGCGCCCTTCCCGGTCCTGTAGACCAGATCCTGCAAGGTGTCTATCTGTTCTGGCAGCTGCCAGCAGACCCGTTTGTATCAAGCCGCGCACGGATTGAAGTACGGTAACTGCCGCCATAATTTCAACCAGCAAAGAGTAATAATGGAGACGAGAAGGAGTTGATAATGCAGCTTAGCGGTCCATGCATCGCCACCATCATAATGACCGGGTTTGGCGCCCTCATATCCGCTCCGGCATTGTTCAACGGTTTCAAGCGCCGGGGTAAAGGGGTTAAATATGAGAGAAATTTTCTCATTCAACGCGCCCCGCAGCTTTTTTCCCTTATCAATATTGCCCTGATCGCCAGCGCCTTCATAGCCAGCAACAGGGTATTCCCCGCCTTCGACCGCTTTGCTCTCTTTACCAGCCAGGAGAACCTCCTGCCAGCCAGTATGGCAGCAGTTGTCTCCTGGATCGGGGTGCTGGTTTTAGTGAGCGGACTAATTTTTATGATTGGAGGCTGGTATTCACTCGGCGAATGCTTCTCGACCGATGCCGAGCTCCTGGAAGGGCAGACCATTAGAAGCAACGGGCTTTTGAGATTTGTCATGCATCCGGCTTATTCAGGAATTATTCAATCCCTTGTCGGTGCGTCTCTGGCTTGCCTGTCGGCAGCTTCTCTCCTCTTTGCCCTTGCAGTTGTAGCGCCCTTGTGGTTAAAGCGGGCCCGCTACGAGGAGGAGCTCCTCATGGACACATTCGGAGAGCGCTACAGAGAGTATGCCAGGCAGCTGAAGTGGCGACGAATCATCCCGGTGTTCATTCCAATTGGCGTCTGAGGATGCGGCTCCTTATAAATGAGGCGGGTCTGAGACACGGCCATGCCAGCAGAGTATTGATTGGCAACGTCTGCTTAACCGGGGCGAGCTTTCTTGTCGTTGAGGAACAATCACCACATATGACCGTCAATCAATTGAGATCGGCAGGCAGGAATCACGCGAACCTGGCTCTCCGACCTGATTTTATGCATAGACCGGGAGCAATCGGGGTATAAATATACTGAGAACTCTTGGGTTCTTGTTCAACCCATGTTATAAATGTCAGGCTGAGGTCTCCGCTGCCTGGCCTGATAATTGTCCTATCTACGCTCTGGAGGCTGGATACGGCTGTCAATCTGGAAACACTACCCAATTAGCAAGGTCCTGTTATGCACTATTAGCCTGACATTTGCACTTGCTTTCAGTTATCCGGTTTCTATCGGAGCTAAATCCGGTCAGCAGATCGATCTCGATCAGGCTATCATCAATACTGTCACAGCTCCCGAGGGCAGGCGGTTCGTTACCGGCAAGATACTGATCCACGCCAGCCCGGAGGTGGTCTGGCACACGGTGCATCGACAGCGGCAGAGCGATCCAGATCTCGCCTACAGCAAGGTCCTGGAGCGAACCGATGAGACACGCTCCGTTCTCGAGCAGAAGTTCGTGTTCCTGCCGGTTGTCGGCACAGCTGTCTGCAAGATGGTGCATGTAGAGGTGCCGCTCAAGCGGATAGACTACAAGCTGGTAGAGTCGGATCATTTCCGAGCCATGGAGGGCAGCTGGATCTTAACGCCGCACCACTCCGGTAAGTCCACCTATCTTCAGTTATCCTCGCACCTGAAACTGAGCTTCATCGTTCCACAACTTATCCTGGAGAAGATTACCGCCAGAAAGCTTCATAAAAGGCTCGCAAATGTAAAGGCAATGGCCGAGGGGATGCAAGCCAGCATAGCTGAAAGACCCGCGCAGACCAGCGCTGCTGCCAAGAGTCTGCCAGGGTTGTAGAACATTGTACTAATCGTCGTCACCGCCGTCACCGGGGCAGACATCGCCGTCACCACCGCCGGGACAGACATCCCCGTCGCCACCGCCGGGGCAAAAGGAGTAGGCTGGTTGAGCCAGGCATAAGCTCGCTACCGCTACAATAGCTAGAAATCCAATCAGTGATCGCATCTAGGCCTCCTGGATATCGGGCTGAGCAATTTTTCAACAGCCCGCTTATAGTCCTTCCGTTCCTCTCAATCTATTTTAGCCTGCAGTCGGCAGGATGCGGTTAAATTCTCGGACCTGGACTAGATCCGCTTCAGGTTCACGCCGGTGTTGACTTTGTCTTCAGCGGCTGTGGTTTCTGCTGCCCAGACTTAACAGTTACCGACAGATTGACCGCAAACTGCTTCTCAAACAAAGCTTTCTTCGACTTCAAGGCCCATTCCTCGGGTTGGGAGCTCAACTGATCATCCCGCCGATAAATAGTGAGCACCAGCTCCCCTTTGCGGGAGCGATCCTTTCCTGGTCTCCTAAGCTTGGCTTCCATGGACCGAACAACCTGCCTGTGGCTGCGATCAAGCGCCTCCGCCAGTCGTAAAATAGCCGCCATGTCGCTCACGAGTAGGCGCGCCGATGGCCTCAAGGCGTTATAGGCATCGTGGGACTCCTTCGGGAAGGAGCCCCGATGGTAGCGAGCGATATTGGCAATTAGCTCGACCTCCTCTTCGGAATGTCCCAATAGACCCCCGTTTTTAATGAGATAGTAAGAGTGTTTATGGTGTCCGTTTCGTCCGATGAAGGTGCCAACATCGTGCAACATGGCAGCAGACCAGAGCAAATGTCCTGCCTCCTGGCCATAAGAATGCAAAGAATCCCGGGTTTGCAGGAATATCTCCTGAGCCAATCTTGCTACCTGCTCAGCATGCTTCCTGCTGGCTTGATACTTCTCAAGGAGAGCATGCACGGACTCAGAGCGGGGATCGATGTGCTCCCTGAGTCGGGTTACCAGATGCCCGGTCTGCAGAAAGCGATCAACAACCAGACCTTCTCGCAGGGCAGCAGTACAGACTGTAATCTCAGCGACCCCGAGAGAGCGCATGGTCTCCAGAAGCACAATGG
>CAYPBX010000084.1:0-8305 GCA_964409075.1 uncultured Candidatus Obscuribacterales bacterium | reverse complement strand
CAAGAAGATGATAGGAATATCGCTCTGGCAGCACAGTTGAATGAACTGTCCGGCTTTGGCTGCACCGGCTGCGTCAATCGGGCCGTTATTGGCGATGAGCCCGCAGGGATGCCCGCAAATGGCCGCGTGCCCGCAAATCGTCTGAGCGCCCCAGGACGGCTTGAAGTCCAGGAAATCAGAGTCATCGACCAGTCGGGCGATGACTTCGTGCGCGTCGTACTGAATGCGATAGTCAACAGGAACGATCCCGCACAGCTCTTCAGGATCATAACGAGGCGATTTAGAGTCGAACGCCTCATCGCCGCTGTTTGATCTGTCCTTCCAGCCCAGCCTGGCAACGACCTCGCGGGCGATTCTGACCGCATCGGCATCATCTTCAGCCAGATACTCTGCCACGCCTGAGACCTGAGTGTGCATCTCAGCACCGCCCAGCGACTCGTCATCGGCAATCTCGCCGGTAGCCGCCTTGAGCAAGGGCGGTCCGGCAAGGAAAACCTTGCCTCGCCCCCTGACCATGACAACGTAGTCAGACAGTCCGGGGATGTAGGCGCCGCCTGCCGTTGACGAGCCATGACAGACGGTTATTTGCGGCATTCCAGCTGCAGACAGCCGTGCCATGTTCCTGAAAACGTTACCACCTTCAAGGAATACTTCCGACTGGTAAGAAAGATTGGCTCCACCGGATTCAATGAGATTGACCATGGGCAGCCTGTTCTGCCGCGCTATCGCCTGGCAGCGCAGTGTCTTCTTAAGTCCCATAGGCGGTATGCTACCGCCCTTGATGGCAGAGTCCGATATGTTGAACGCGCATAAAGTTCCCGCAATGTAGCCAATTCCCGTAATCACACAACCGCCGAGGATCTGATCCTGCCCATCATCATCATGCATCCCGAGCCCGGCCAGGGTCGACAGCTCGAGCAGCGGCGCAGCCCGATCCAGAAGCAAGGCAAGCCGCTGCCGTGGCAAGAGCTGCCCTCGCTTCTCGAACTTGGGCTTCTGCCCCATCGACAGCCCGCGCACACGGCTCTCAAGCTGTCGAAACTGTTCAACTTGTGCCAGCATGTCAGCCCGGTTGCGAGTGAAATGAATTGAGCTGGTATCGATTCGGGACTCTATGACCGGCATTTAAGCATCCCGGGCGTTCCTTTCCTTAGCTAAGCGCAGGCATACCCCCGCGGGTCCATGGAGCAACAAAGCCTCAGCCTTGCACAAAGGTTTCTGCCGCAGCCTGGTCGGCCGGTTGAAACCCAGAGACCCGGCACAGCCGCCCGCATTCTCTGCTGCCGCCCGTCAAGATTATCCCAGATCCACTTGTAATGCTTCAACCGGCGGCCGCGCCGACAAGCGCCTTTCAGATTACAGATTCCTAATCGATTGCCGGTCTCAAAGCGAGACACCGCGAGCATTAGAACTAATATGTGTGCATTCCAAAAACTAAAATCTGGGCGCAGCCGGAACTACTGCCACAATGCTAATATTGGCGCGGCAATCGCCACAGTCGCTCCGCTGCCCAGCTGTGCTGAAAGGCGATTATCCCTATTGTCGCCCAACCGAATAGGAAGCTGCCATGACAAGCACAACTACCACACAACAAGTCCGCACCTGGGGGGAATTTCTCACCGACGAGCACCGCGCCATCCAGGAGATGGTAAGAGATTTTGCTGCTAAGGAAATCGCCCCGAAAGCGGCCGAGGTCGATCGAAACCATCGATTCCCCGCAGAGACCTTCAAGCAGCTGGGCTCCCTCGGGCTCCTGGGCATACCTGTACCCGGTGAATATGGTGGCGCCGGCGGTGACTATCGGAGTTATGTGGTGGCGCTGGAGGAGATTGGCAGGGCATGCGGCTCGACGGGGCTGAGCTACATGGCGCATCTATCGCTCGGGACCATGCCGATTTACATGTTCGGCACGGAAAATCAAAGAAGAAACTACCTGCCAAAACTGACGGCAGGCGAATATCTGGGCTGTTGGGCGCTGACCGAGCCGGGCACCGGGTCGGATGCAGCTGCCCAGAGGACAACCGCCGTTGCCGACGGCGACTCCTGGGTGCTCAACGGCAGCAAACAATTTATCACCAACGCCTCGGTAGCCGGCACCGCGGTGATCATGGCGATGACTGACAGATCGCAAGGAAACAAGGGCATATCATCTTTCATAATCGAGAGGGGCACGCAAGGATTTCAGGTGAGCAAGATCGAGAGAAAGCTGGGCACGCGCGGCTCGCCCACCTGCAGCATCACTCTCGAGAACTGCCGCATCCCCATGGAGAATATCCTAGGACAACCGGGGGAAGGGTACAGGCAGGCGCTCATGACACTGGAAGCCGGTCGCATCGCCGGCAGCGCCCTCATCATCGGTATCGCCCAGGCAGCATTCGACGCGGCCTTCACCTATGCCAGGCAGAGAGAGGCCTTTGGCCAGCCGATCGGCAACTTCCAGTTCATACAGGGCTACCTTGCCGACATGGCAACACAGATAAGCGCAGCCCGGCTGCTCCTGTACCATGCTGCCTGGCTGAAAGACCATGGCAGGCGAGTGACGCTCGAAGGCTCCCAGGCCAAGCTCTTCTCCTCCGAAATAGCCACCCGGGTCTGCAACCTGGCCGTCCAGATACACGGGGGTTACGGTTACATAGAGGACTTCCCGGTCGAGCGCTACCTGCGCGATGTGAAGCTGGGCGAGATAGGCGAGGGCACATCGGAGATTCAACGCCTGGTCATCGCCCGCGAGCTGGGCTTGTAAGTTCGGCATTCAAAGCTCGCTGCTTGTGATATCGAATTCACGCTTGCCGATGCGCCCGGCTTCACTGCGCTCAAGACAACCGAGCCCCTAATTTCTTGACATGCCCCGTTGAGGGACTGAATTACGCGGCTCAAAGAGGGAGGGCTCCTAAATGTCCTTAAGTCATACGCTCAAGGCGCTGTCGGCGCCGTTATTCTTGCTTACCCTTACTATTACAACAGTCTTTTCCATATCGGCTGAGGCAGCTTACGCCCAGGCTCACACCCATTGGGAGGATGATGTTCTGCTTGCTATACCTTATCCAAACGATCAAGGAAGGCTCCCGCCTGAGGAGGTTGCCAGGGTAATCGCCGATACCGGATCAAAGGTGGAGCGGGAGATCACCCTGGGAGACAGAGTTATTTATAGAATCAGGGCGAACGGCCTCATCCAGACTGAGCGGCAACTCGCGCAAAGCCGGATCTTTCAGTCCATTCAAAGAAATTATTGCATCGAGCTGGCCGAGGAGAAATCGGGCAGCGCCCCGATTCCCGACGACCCCCACTTTCCCGGGCAGAGCTGCCTGACTGAGATTGGCGCTGTCAGAGCCTGGGAATACTCTCAAGGCCCGCTGACAGTCGGCATCATCGACTCCGGCGTCCAGTCTGGTCTTGATGATCTGCAAGGAAAGATCGCCTACTCCCGCCACGACGCAAGCCCGGGACAGGACAGGCAGGGACACGGCACCAGCATCGCTTCCGTAATTGCCGCCAACACCTTCAATAGAACGCATATGGCAGCAGTTGCTCCTGCCGCCCGCATCTTCTCATGCAAGGCCGTGAACTCCGATGGTTATCTGACTATCGAGGGGATCATCGAAGGGCTGGTCGACTGCATAGCCCAAGGAGTGCGCATAGCAAACATAGGCGGAAATGTACCCGAGCCTTACTCCCTGAGCAACGCTGCCGTACATCCTGTTCTGCACACCGTCTTCAATCATTATTACCAGAGACACGGAGGGCTCTTGTTTCTTCCAGCAGGCAACCGTCCTGCAGCCAGCGGCATGGATCTGCCTCTCTCCTATCTCATCGTTGTCGAGGCCGGCAGATACACTAGCGACTCCGTGCGCCCGCTGCCCTGGGCGACCCGCTCTGGCAAGGCCTGGCTTGCAGCTCCAGGAGAGGGCATAGTTGCTCTCAATCACCGGGCCGGCAGGCCGGTATATGTCGCCGGTAGCTCATACTCCTCGGCGCTTGCAGCTGCTGTGGCAGCGCTTACCTGGGGTGTCAATCCCAATCTGACCAACCGCGATGTCGCCTGGCTGCTCAGCCATGCATCGCGGATTCACCAGGAGAGCTCACCGGGAGCCTATCCGCGTCTGGAGGCGCTGGCGGCAGTTCAGGCTGCTCAGCAGGACCCGGCAGCTCTGCGAATTGCCATCGCCAACGAGCATTACAGACGGACTCAGGCCGCGCGCAACTCGCGGGGACGCCGATAGACCTGGCGTTCCAACCGTTGCCTCTATCAGTCCGAAACTCTTGCTGCCGCCCTAGCTTTTCTGCGTAAGCAAGCCCGGTAAGCCGACGTGTCTTTTGACACCGCCTAAAAGACGCTGTCCATTGCGAACGATTTGCTGGGATTCGGTCAGAGTATCTCCCAGATGGTTGAGATCGGCATCCAGCCTGGTCAGGACCTGCTCAGCGTAGTGATCGGCCCCTGCCTTGGTGCGGACAGCTTCCTCCTCCGCCTCCATGCGGATGCGCTCGGCTTCCGAGAGAGCCTCCCGGCGCATCTGCTCGACCTCCTGCACAACCTGCTTGCGGATGCGATCTACCTCCGCCTGAACAGCCTTCAAAAGCTCGGACTCCTGAAGCATGTTGTCGGCCTGGCGCCTGGCCATCGCGATAATCTGCTCGGCACGACGCTGAGCCTCGGAGATGATTCCATCGCGCTGCTCGAGCACCTCTGCTGCCTCCCGCAGCTCCTCCGGGAGCCTCGCTCTTGCCTTGTCGAGCACATCGAGGAACTGATCTGCATTGATGAATTTGTACTTGTAAAAGCCGGCAGCATCGTCTATCAGATGCTCCAGGAGATCCAGATGCTTGTAAATCGAGGTCTGCTGATAGGTTGTAGTCGGTGGTGCAGTAATTGTCGTCATTGAATCTGCGCCTCTCCAAAGTGCTCTCTCAGGTAGCTGCCGACTGCAGGAGGAACAAAATGGGAGACATCTCCGCCCAGCCTGGCTACCTCTTTTACGGTCGTCGAACTGATAAAAGAATACTCGGCTTTTGTCATGAGAAAAATAGTTTCTAGTTCAGAAAACAGCTCCTTGTTGGCCTGGGCCATGCCCATCTCGGCCTCGAAATCAGATATGGCGCGCAACCCCCTGATTAAAACTCTGACATTATTCCGGCGGGCATAATTGACGGTCAGTCCCTGGAAATCGTCTACCCTTACGTTCTCGATTCCCGCAACCGCTTGCTTGATAAGGGTCTTGCGCACTTCCACCGTTAAGAGCGCCGCCTTGCCTGGGTTGGCCACCACGGACATGATTACCTCATCGAAGAGCCTGGAGGCTCTCTTGATGATGTCCAGGTGTCCCAGGGTCATCGGATCAAACGAGCCAGGATAGATTGCTCTGACCAAACATTAACCCTCCAAAGAGCGCTGGCTCCCGACAACCAGTCCGGGCTGCCCCCACAGCCGCGTTGAGACAAGACGGCTGATTCTTGTCAACCGGCATATGATAGCACGCAGCTGCAAGACTACAGGCAGCTGCAACCCGATAAGTTGCTAATCTCGGCAGGCTAGGTCTTGATGGCCGACGAGGCAGCTTTGCTGACGTTCTCCAGCTTTGCCTCCACTGACCCTGTCGAAGGCTCCGCGGCGGATGCTTCTGCCAGCGGCAGGAAGATGCTGAAGGTCGAGCCTTCGCCCAGCGCCGATGTAACACCCACATGCCCGTTGTGCTTCTCAGCGATTCTTTTGACGATCGTAAGGCCAAGCCCTGTCCCTTTTATGGTGTGCACCTTCCTCTCCACCCGGAAGAAGCGGTCGAAGATGTTGGCCAGATACTCCTGCGGTATGCCGATGCCGTCGTCGATAACATCGACCCGGAGCTGTGCCTGCTGCCGAAGATGCTCGGCAGCCACCGTAATAGTGCCGCCAGCGGGAGTGTATTTAATCGCATTGGTCATCAAATTTATGATGGCGCGCTCGATCGACTCCCTGTTGATCCTCACCTGCGGCAGGCTCTCAGGAAGAGTGAGCTTGAGCTCAATCTGTCTTTCCCGCGCCATCAGGCCCAGAGCACGCATAGCATATTCAGCGCAATCTCGGATATTCTGCGGGTGAAACTCCTCCTCCCGGTCGCCTTCGTCCAGGCGCGAGAGCTCGAGAACCTCGTTCACAAGATACATGAGTCGGTCCGCCTCGGTATCGATGATCTGCAGAAACTCCCTGTAAATATCAGGATCGAGCTTCTCCCCGTGATTGCAGAGCGTGTCCACATAGCTCTTGATTGAGGTAATCGGAGTTCTCAGCTCATGGCTCACATTGCTGATGAACTCGTTTTTCATGCGCTCTAGCTCTGCCTGGCGGGTGATGTCCTGCATGATCATCACCGAGCCGAGAAACTCGGTATTCAGGACAATCGGGGCTATGTGCAAACGCACCGTGCGCTCACCCAGGTGAATCTGCTGGACCATCGACTGGTCGGCAGAGACGGTATCGGTGAAAGCCTGGACCACCTGACAGATCTGCGGGCTGTCCGGACCATCTGTGCAGAAAACAAGCGGCTTGCCCAGAAGCTCTCTAGCCTCCTTGTCAAACAGCTGGGTTGCAGCTGCATTGACAATTTGGACTTTGTTGTCCCGATCGCAAACTACAACACCATCAGCGATTGACATAAGCACAAGCTCGAGCTTGTTGCGCTCAGAGATGAACTTGTTGCGCTCAGACATGAGCGTATCGACGTTCTGCCTGTCGTACTGCTTAAGGCGGCGCGACATGTAATTAAAAGCGTTGACGACCTGATCAATCTCTCTGCCGGCACGCTGGCCGGCTATCTGATGCCCGAACCTTCCGGCTGCTATATGACTGGCACCTTGCGAGAGCGCCTTCAATGGGCGGTTGATGAGCGCATAATTAACTGCCAGGCAGAGAGTGCCAAGAAACCAGACCAGCCCGAAAATGGCCAGCAGAAAGTTCGTGGTCTGTCGTGGTGTGCCCAGAATTGTAAAGGCGTGCTTGTCCAGCCCCACCCAGCAGACGCCCAGCTCCTGGTTATTCCGCCGCATCGGCACAGCTATATTCAGAAGCGCGCGGAAACCGCTGGGACTTGGATAGACCGCTGGCACATCGTAAAGGTCTCTGTCCTGCCTGTAGATTGGAAAGATGGCAGCGTTGTCGCCCCTCTTTTGCGGCAGAGATTGACTGTCCAGGAGGATTTTCCCGCTATGGTCGGCAAAGACCACATAGGCGATTGCCGGCGTCTGCCCCATCTCAGTCAGGACGTAATACTTGAGCCCGACAACATTACCCGTTTGAGACAGCGCTTCCGCCCCACCGCGGGCGAGCGCATGCGCCAGAGCCAGTCCGAACTGCTCAACCGAATGATTAATCACTGCCTGGGTCCTGTTCACAACCACCCACGCCGTAAAAGTAACCAGAGCCGAGATTGAAACCAACCCCAGGAGCAGCAGCTGCTTCTGGGTGGAAATCCTGCTCCAGAGCGTCCTCAGATAGGAAAGCTCCTTGGCGAGCTGCTGGCAAACTTGCATGGTTGGCGTTGACGCTCCTTGCGTGTCTGGAGATTAAAGGGAGTCATCCGGGCTTTTGACAGGCTCTCTACAGCCAATTTTAGCCGACCCAGACTCTTATATCTCCTTTTAGTCCTCTCCACCATACGGTTTTCACGGTTTAAAGCGAAGTTCTAAAGGGAACAAACAATAGGGGCAACAGCGACACTACAGTCAGGCGGGTGGCTGGCAAGCAACAGGGTCAGGAGCCATGTTCAGACGAGAAGCCTCTGCTTCCATAGCTCCTGAGCTTCAGGACAAGGACCGTGTCGTCCAGCAGCATATGCCGCTGGTGAGGCAGATTGCCCGTCGCTACGCGCGTTTCCGGCACGACCTGTTCGACGACCTTGTGCAGGTCGGCTCCATCGGCCTCTTGAAAGCAATCAGCTATTACGACCCGGCGCGAGCGCGACGAGCAAGCTTTAAAACCGTCGCTGCTTGCTACATCAAAGGAGAGATAAGGCATTATCTCAGGGACCACCTGGGACTGGTGCAGGTTCCGCGCCGCTACAACGAGATTAACTCTCGCATGTCCGCGCTCGAGGAGCGGCTGTCCCGTGAGCTGAACCACACGCCGACAATCTCCGAGCTTTCTGAGCGGTCCGGGTATTCCGTGCAGGAGATTTGCGAGGCCATGCGCTCATGGGACGCCTGCATGCACTATGAGTCCTTCGATCTGACCGAAGATGCCGACGACAGAGACGATGGACGCTCGCTGTCCGAGGTAGTGCCGGACAAGCGGTACCAGGACCTTCTCCTCGCCTCAGAAAATAGAGAGGTGATT
>CAYPBX010000083.1:6731-8312 GCA_964409075.1 uncultured Candidatus Obscuribacterales bacterium | reverse complement strand
AGGTGAATCCACTCTTTGAGAGCCTGGCGAGGCAGAGGGGCTTTTACAGGGAAGATTTGATGCTACGGATTGCCCGGGCGGGGTCCATCCAGACTATCGAGGAGATCCCGGCAGATGTCAGGCACCTATTTGTTTGCTCCCACGACATATCTTATAAGTGGCACATCGATATGCAGGCGGCTTTTCAGAAATACACCGATTGCGGTGTATCCAAGACTATCAACCTGCCGGCAGACTCCGACCGGGAGACGGTGCGCCAGGCTTATCTGAGGGCCTATAGCCAGGGCGTGAAGGGTATTACGGTGTATCGGGACGAGAGCAGGGAGCTGCAGGTTTTGAATATCGGCAGGGAAGGCAAAAAGGCCAATCTCTGCCGTTACCGCAGGGACTGCGAGTAGTCCCTGCTGGGCTTCATGCGCCATCGCGTCTGCGGTTATACTAGTTGCTGAAGGCGGCAAACGGCTGTTGTATCAATCGGGGGCAACGGCAAGGAAAGCGACGATGTCTATTCTTGTTGATTTCGAGATTGCAGAAGCTGTGAGGCAGGGCAGGCTCATTATCGATCCTTTCGAATCCGGACTCGTGCAACCCAACTCTTATGATGTCACGCTGGCGGAGCGATTCTCGTGGCATGACAGGAGCGACGCCTTGATCGACCCTTACGATTCCCGGAGTGTACTGGAAGGTCTGGTCACCGTGCAGCAGGACAGCATCATCATGCAGCCGGGGGATTTTATCCTGGCGGCCACGCGCGAGGCAGTATCGCTGCCGAAAGACATCGTCGGACAGCTCACCGGCAAGTCTAGCCTGGCGAGGCTCGGTATCATGGTGCATGTAACAGCCGGGTTTATCGATGCCGGTTTCAGCGACCCGCCCGCGCAGATTACCCTTGAGATTGTCAACCTAGGCAACCGCCCTGTGAAACTTTATGCTGGCATGCCGATTGGGCAGATAGTCTTTACGGCCACACAGGAGTGCCAGGTCTCTTACAGCCAGAAGCCCGGCGCCAAGTACAACGGCCAGCCGGCTGCTGCTCACAGCCGCTATTATCTCAACAAGGTGTAGGAACCAGTAGCCGAGCGTGGCGGCAGCGGAGGCGGCTGGAGGCCAGGGTGTGGGCGACTGCAGGATTTTGCGCTGGGGGAGCGAGGGTAAGAGCCCCGGCCCAGGGGTTCTTAGCCTCGCGTGATAGGCGCGGAGCAGGCGAGGGACGAAGCCTGCGGAGCGCTTATATGGGAATTCCACCATCTGCAAGGGAGATTCACGCATTTACCTTATCATCGCCTGTCACTAACATGGATTACAGGCTCCATAGAGCCTGGCCCGCAGATTGAACCAGTTTCAGCATCACGCATCCGGAGGGATCGTAATATGGGAGAAGGGCTAGGTCAGGGCTCTGATAGAGGTTTTGAGGGCGCTCCGCTTAGGCTAGGGCTTGGGCAGGGAGTAAGTGCTGAGCTTTACGCGGATCCCCGCGAGAGGCTTTTGGTGCGGACACAGGGTCCTGGTGCTGCCGAGCCGCCGCCTGCCGAGGGGTTTGGCGGGGCTATGGATCCGGATGCCGACAAGCAAAAGCAGCCG
>CAYPBX010000083.1:0-6721 GCA_964409075.1 uncultured Candidatus Obscuribacterales bacterium | reverse complement strand
CGCGCAGGCCGTGGCGGGCCAACTGGGGGCAGGTTGCGCCGCTGGCCAGAGATGCGGTGACCGGGCAGCAGAACCAGCCTCGGCAGCAGGGTGGCGCGGAGGATCCAAACCGCAATGGCGGCAACGGGCAGCGCCCCTGGCGGGGCGGCTTCGGAGATGATGTAGACCGAGCAGTTCCCGGCGCCGGCAATCCCAACGAGGGACAGCCGTGGCGGCCGCCTGCCAATCCGGTTGTACCCGATGCGTTTGGGCCAAATGGCAGGCGGCAGATTCAAGATCAAATTGCCGGTGGTCAGGGCGGGCGCAGCAACCGTGACAAGGCTATTGATGAACTCATTGATCGCGCCCTGGGGCGACCGACGCACTGGGGGCATTTCTTCTACAACAGCACCGAGGGCGGGCTGGCTGGCCTGGCTATGGGCGAGATTGCCCACCGCAGCTGGGGGCTGCCTTACATCAATCGATATGTAGCTCGGGCAAATGCAGCCGAATCGCAAGTAGCGACACTGGGAACTAATGTTCAAGGGCTGGCTACGGCGACGCGTACTCAACTTATCCAGGCGGAGAGTACATTGCTGCAGAGAGCCAATCAGTCTCTGGCTGGCGTAGCTGACGATGTCGCTAACCCGTTTATGCAGGCTGCTCGAAGAGCAAACGGATTCAACAGTCTCGATGATGCTGTGAGAGCTGGTTTAGTGACGGCAGAGGAGATGAGAAACGTTACTCTGCTTCGAAACAAGCTCAATCTCTTTGAGTCAGGTAATTGGCTCACTCCTGCTCAGGTAAACAATCTCCAGCGGACAGGTCAGATTCAGTTGACGGAAGCCGAGAGAGCGCTTCTGGGGCGGGCGCATAGATCAGTGAGTCAAATCGATGATTTGACGAAGCTTGTGGAGACGCGCAGCAGCTTTAGATATAGAGCTTTCAGGAACTTCGCCACCGGTTTTGCCATTGCTGGCGGTGCGCAGATTCTTGACGATAGCCTCTCGAGAACGCTGCACGGTACCAGCCATGGACTTAACAGCTGGCATACCACTTCTGCTCTCCTGCCGCTTGCGCTGGCCATTCCTAAAACCAAGAGGGGGATGCTTGGGACTTCAGCCCTGGCTGTCGCTGGTGGCCAGCTTATCGAGCATATGATGCCAGATGATACCAGGCGTGAGTACAGCTGGGTTTTCAAGCCCAACGATGTTGAGCTGATCGGCACCGGCGCTGCCTGGTTCCTGCCTGTACCTAGAAGGTATCAGACTCTGGCACGGGTTGGTTACCTTACCGGAGCCTGGGCGCTCGGGCGGGGTTATAATCTTGCTTTTTCAGAGAAACCGGCTCGGGATGTGCGTGAGGAGGCGCGCTCCCTCTGGAACCGGGACAAGGCCGAGCGCAAGGCAGAGACCATGCTGGCTGCTGTGGACAGGTGGAAGGAGCTGGGCAGGTGGACTAACGATGGAGCTGGCGCGCCTGGGCGGGCCGCTCTTCTCTGGGAGCTCGATAACTGGAAGAATAAGGACTCTAAATTGACCGATACGCTTACCGCCGCCCGAGGGCGCGTGATTCTGAGTATGGCCTTGGGTGAGCTGGAGCTCGAGCGGGGCACCGAGTGGAAGGAGGAGAACGGCAATCCGCTTGGCGGCAGGTCTAACCTGGTTTTCCAGGGACTGGGAATAGATTTCGGTGGCGAGGCCGCCATGCGCCTGGAATCAGCCAGGGGCTGGCTGGACGTAACCAGAAGCCGCACCAGACACATGATTGCACAGGGTGTCGAGGTAAACGGGACGGCGGTGCAGCAGTCGGAGCTGGCTGACCTTGACCGGGTGGGGGAGCGGATTCAACGAAGCTTAGATCGCATTTATGGCCGGCACGATATGGATAGGATCTTCGAGGAGGCTTGCCGGCACGCCAGGCACAACGGCGGCTTCGAGCTGTCCAAGCTCAAGGTCTGGTGCCAGAGAGCCTTGAGGCAGGATGTCACTCCAGAAAATCAGGACAAGTACAAGAAGCTGATTGCCAAGGTTGCTCGCGACTGCGCGCTTATTGATCTTGCCCTTGCCAAGGTGAGAAACGAGAGCGGCAACCCGCACGGCGCCTACCGGAACCTCTACGGAGCCGACCCGCAGCACAGGACCTCGGATTTTGACGGGGCGCTGGATGCTCTAAATGTTGCTCTGACGCTCGATCCTGACAATCCGGACAACGATTTTCTCAAGCGCATGCGCGATCAGCTCCAGAGGGATATACCAAAAAACATGCAGCGCCAGGGGCAGAATCCTGCAGTTAACCCACTGGGAGTCAGGGACTGATTCTGTAGCCAATTGAACTTTTTTGCGGCCGTGTCGTTGATATAGCACACGGCTCAAAAACGTTTATCAAGGCAGGACAAACCTTGTTGCTTGCGGTTTGCAGGGCTGGTCTCAATCGGGCAGGGCTTCTCTTTCAGCGCCTGGCGCAGGAGGTTGGAGAGTGGGAACTCAGTTGTGGTCCAGCGCTTCTAATTGGCGCTGTGTTTATGTTTGCCGCCGGCGTGGCCGTTGCCGCATACGATCTCCACCCCGGCTGGCTCCTCACACCATGTGCATATCCCCTGGTGGCTTTGTTGATCGAGGCAGCCCGGTGCCGGCAGGAGACAGAGCCGCCCGAGGAAAATTACACCCCGAGCATCTCTGTCGGGGTTGCAGCGCTTCTGGAACGTCGCCCAATGATCCCCGCAGGGATTCTGTGGCGCTTCCTGGCGCTCTTCGCCCTGGTGCTTATGCCTCTTGCATCGTGGGGATATACACGATGGTCAGCAGAAAGCGCGGTGCGGGGCAGTCCTGCCTGTCTCCTCTCCAGGCAAGACAGGTCAACAGTTTGCTTTCGAGCACTAGTTGAGGAAGCGACTGGCTTTGCGTCCGGCAAGGGAGTGCGGCTGATTGTAACGCTTCGGGAGCTCTCCTTGCCGTACAGGAAGGATCTCTCCGGGCGCGTGCTGGTCTGCATATATGGATTGTGCCTGGCAAACAAACCCTACAGACCGGGCGAGTTGCTTGAAATTACCGGCAAGCTGCACGCAATACCGGCGCCACAGTATCCATGGCAGTTTGATTACAGGCGCTATCTAGAGCGCCGCGGGATATTCGCTCAGGTTGATACCAATCAGGGCAGGGTGGTCAGCCTGGGAGAATCGTTTGCGCAAGGTGTCGGTTTTGAGCATAGCGTCAAGCGCTGGCTGGCAGCGGTGCGGCTCAAGATTGTGGAGCGGCACAGGCTGTATTCAGGCTCCCCGGAAGGTGAGCTTCTGGCATCAATTGTGCTTGGCGAGCGGGCAGTGAAGCTGCCCGAGGAAGTAAGCGAAAGCTTCAGGCTGGTTGGTTTGGCCCACATACTGGCGGCCTCTGGCTTTAATCTGTCGATTGTGATTGCCTCGACCTGGTGGTTTGCACGACTGGTACGCCTCAGTCCCGGTGCGGTGAACCTGGCCTGTTTCATGGCCATGCTTGCCTTTGTCGGTCTGGCCGGGCCGTCTCCATCGGTGACGCGGGCAGCGCTCATGTGCTCGCTACTGCTTTTTTCCCGCTGTCTTTATCGGTCGGCCTACGCACCATCGGCACTGGCGATTGCTCTCTTTGTCTCTCTTTGCGTAGATCCGTTTTCCATAACAGATGTCGGTCTTCAGCTATCCTACAGCGCTACAGCCGGTATCATCCTCGGAGCCCTGGTGGTGAAGGACTGCTTGAAGCGCGCAGGTCGTATGCGGCCTCCTGGCTGCAATTCCGTTGAGATAAGAGATCAGGAGCCGGTGTGGAGACAGCCAGCTGATCGCGGCGGTGCAGGGATCTTGTATGCTCAAGGTGTCGTACTCGGGCACAACGCTGGCGAGACGGCCGCACCCCCGGGAAAGGAGCCGACTCTCAAGCACCGTCGAGTGAACGGCATTGTTCCTGTCTGGATATGCGATTGTGTGTCGATAGTTGTATGTGCCCAGGCGGCAGTACTGCCTTTGCAGCTTCTCTATTTCTGGGAGACGGGGCTCATGTTCCTGCCTGCCAATCTTCTGGTTGCGCCAGTGATACCGGTAATCACCGTCGCTGGATTTGTGTCCTCTAGTGTCGCGATTGTGAGCGCTGATGGATCCCTGCTTGATCAGCTCGTCAAGCTGCTGGATCGATTGGCTGCCTTTCCCCTGTCTGTGATGCTGGCTCTGATCAGGTGGATGGCCGAATTTGATTCGGCCCGGATAACAGCCGGGTCTCCTGGTGTGTGCTCTGTCTGGCTCTATTATCTGGCTTTTGTTTTGTTGATCCTGGTAATCAAGCGCCACGGGCCTATACTGGTTGCGCTTCTTCTCTTTAGCATTGCACTGGCTGGCCTCTTCTACCGACCGCCTCTGTCGGAACTGACACTTGCTTGTTTTCCCCATGCGGTGGTAGTTGCAGGCGCGGATCGCAGCTGCGTTGTATTTGGAGATGCTGGCGACAAAGGTGCCGGGCGATTTCTACGTTATCATGGTATCAGGTTCGAGTCTAAACACGTGCGTGGAGCTGCCAGTTGTGTCCGCAACGGTGATGCGGGAATCCTGTCTTTGGAAGGTGATCGGTCCGGGGCTTTCAACGTTCTTCGTAATGGCCCTGCTCTGACCAGAATACGCGCGAAGTTAAGCAAGTCAACGATCCTCCTTGTCGGCCGGACATCCTTAAGCGAGGTAGACAGATCCGCCAGCGACAGGGCTGATGTTTGTGTGATCTATCAAGACAGCGGCAGCAGCCATAAGACCAATCACGTTGCTCCAGGCCCTGGCCCTACTCGTAGATTTATGGCTCGAAGCGGCAAGCGAGGCTCGATGGCAGCGATGTCGAAGCAAGCGCAGGCGGCCGCTGCCCTGGTGTCGAGCTCGAAATGCCGGATGGTGATTATCTGCGGTCAGAGGCGTTGGGCTGCCCGTTTTGCAGGACTGCTTAGAGGTTTCGTCGGTCATGCAAAGTCCATGGATGTGATGAAAGCGCCTGCATGTGGGCTGGCGTTTGCTGTAGATAAGAATGGCATCAGAAAGTTGCCGTGATCATGCATAGGTTAATGAGCAGTCCAGCCTTGCCCTGCTGAAACGGGTTGGACTGTAATCCGACCCTGGGTGATTACCGGCTGCCGTGTCCAGTCTTTGGCCTTGGCCGAGTTGCTGCTGCGGTGCCTGCTCGGGGCGACAATTGACTGCGCCGTAATACCTTGGCAATGGCTCGCAGCCTCGAACTGCTTTCCCAGTGTGTGGGGCAGATCCAACCGCCTTCGAGAAACTCATTCCAGGCATAAATTAACACGTTGTTAGCTTGTGTCGTCTGGGGGTTGCTTCTGGTCCACCGCAAAGCGTTATGCAGGTGCATGGCGATTTCGGCAGGCATGGCGTGCTGGGCATAGTTTTTGTCCCCTCCGTGTAAAGGGTGTCCCATCAACGGCCGAGAATCGTACCCTGTTACCACAAATGGAATGAGTTGTATGTTCAATTTGCGAAATCCATTCCATTTTGCTTCTGTAGCCTCTGCCAGGCTCGCGAAGGTAACCTCCTCTCCTCGAACATTCTGGTTGTATTGGCTTACAGCATCGAAGCCCAGGTCATTGATATAGTGTTGCGCGGTGATGTCATCGAAGACCATAGCAACTAGATATGGCCTGGGCAGACCCGCCTTTTTTATTGGGCTGAGCACCTCTTGTTCAAACCTCTCGGCTGCCAGCTCCCACGAACCATAAACCTTGGCCACATCAAAATGGTCAAGTAAATATAACAGTGGTCTGCTGCCAACGCGCTCATAGCTGGCATCTTGCATCTCTCGTATCCACTCCTGGGTGTGTTCGGGTCTATGCCAACCTGGATCAGGCATGTGCACCATTATGGAGTAGTTGATGTAGCTTTTATACTGACTCTTATGATAAAGGTCACGACTGGCATTCATGAGATCCCAGGGGAATTCAGGATCTCTGTGACGGGGATAAGCATTGAACATGAAATAGTCGATGCCTGCGTTGTAGGCAAAGATTATCTCCTTATCTATGATCTCCTGGCTATCAGAGCCCATCTCTTCCGGATCAAAGGGGCTGATGGGGCCGTAGAATGGAATACGATAATGCCACGACGCAGGCTCAAAACACTGGTTGTAGCTACTTCCGCGGAAGTAGCCATCCCAGCGTATCGCTCCCACCCGTGGACGCGCATTCCCATGCCCTGTAAGCGGCTGAGCTGGTGTTGGGCGTGCTGTAACCGCAAAGAGCATGATCATCAATGACAATGCGGTAGCAGCTAGCCTTCGCATGACTCCGCCGACCTTAGCAACATTTTTGATTAACGACTTCAATAAGGCTGTAAATCCGCCCAGCGTTCTCATCACGTCCTACCTCCAATGAATTCCCCAGCCAGGTTGTTTTGGCGATGCGCCTCTAAGCGCAATTTGAGTATGCCAAAAGCCTTGAGCTTGTGCTATTCACGAAATTGCGTATCTTGTTAACAACGTCCTGCTAATTGACGGGAATTCTCATGGGCGGGGTTATCTCGGTGAGCCCCTCTGCCGAATAGTTAAATCGATACTCGAGCTCTAGATACTGGTAAGGGTAGTCTGGTGGCAAGGCGTTGAACGGTGCCGAGCCGGTAATCGCTTTCATTGCTGCCAGATCTGCTTGCTGTTGCCCTGAGGACTGGCGGAGCCTGAGCATCTCGAGGCTTCCTGAGCGGTTGATGCGGAAGGCGATGCGGCAGCGGCGCGAT
>CAYPBX010000082.1:0-8319 GCA_964409075.1 uncultured Candidatus Obscuribacterales bacterium | reverse complement strand
GAAGCGGACTCACAAAAACAAGCTCGTGCAGATCGCGTATCACGGACCAGCCCTCAGCGACAGGGCAGCTCCGGCAATGAGCGTACTCGAGGAGGTGCTGAACGCTGAACATTCTGGATTGATCAAAGACCGGCTCGTCAACACCGGCGTGTGCCTTTCCGCCCGTGCCAGATTCGAAGCCGGAGCCCACCCGGGACTCTTCACGATTACCTGTGAAATGCCTTTGAGCAACCAGGCAGAAACGGTCATCCAGGCCGTCGACCAGATGATGGCTGAGCTCAAGAGGAATGGGCTCTGTGAGGAAGCAAGAGAAACAGCCGTCAACCTGGCACAGTACAGATTTGCTTCCGAATTAACAAGCCCGTATGGCGCTGCGTTTCAGCTCGGCTACTTCGATCGTCTTGCCACATGGCAGCTTGCCTGGGCCTGGCCCGAGAGGTTGAGCAAGGTGACCGCGACCGACTTGAAACAATTAGCTCAATCCTTTCTGATATCAGAAGGCAGGACGATCGGCATTTTGACTGGTTGCCAGCCTGCTTCCGGCTCCCAAGGGACAAATCCCGGCAAAACGGATGGACAAGCAAATCCGGCCAGGAACGATAACTCAAGCAAAATTGGCTACTATCCGGGACATCCGTCACTAATGAGTTTCGCGGACGCAAGGACGGCCCTCGGACCTGCGGCCGCATCAAAAGATTCTCCAGCGACCAGCACGCCTGCGTCATCGTCCAGCCCAGGCCACGACGCGGCAGGGTCAGGCGCAACAGACCATCTCAATTCGCAACAGACGATGCAGGAGTCATCATGTGTGGAACCAGCCGGTCAGGACGACTTCGGCACACAGCCTGCAGCGCAAGAGAATATTTTCAGTCAACTGCCACCAGTCGGCTGGAACATTCACGAGCGCTTTCTTTCAAACGGACTTCGTTTGATCGTATTTGAAGATCACATGGCACCGGTAGTCCAGATCGAGGGAGCGATTCTCGCAGGCGATAGGCCTGACTCAAGATTGCAAACCTGGTCGCCGCTTCTCCTGGCAGAGGTTTATAACCAGGGCACCGTTTCTCAGGAGCCGAACCTGGTCAGAATCAAACAGGAAAGACTCGGAATGACACCGGGGGCAATGCTAACCTTTCAAGGTCGAGCTGACGCAATTAAGTTTCACACCCAGTGTCTGAGTCAATACGCGGGTCAACAGCTTAAGCTCCTTGGTGAGACGCTCACATCGCCCAGGATGACGCAGGAAAGTCTGACGGCAGCCGGTAGCCGGCTGGTATCACATCTGCAAGAGCAACACGGGAAACCCATAGCCAAGATCAAACAGGCGATGCAGCGAACCCTTCAGGACAGCCTCTCTCCCTATTATCTGCCAACAACGGCAGAGATTGCAGCGGCTCTCCCCTCCATTAACGCCGATCATCTGAAGGCCAGCATGAGCAACATCGCCATTCCCCAGGCCTGTGCCCTGGTAGTTGCCGGAGATATAAGCCCGGATGAAGCACAGCGCCTGGCAGAATCTGCCCTTGGAGGATGGACAGGCCGCCCCAGAGCAAAGCCAAATTTGAAGACCGCCAGACGCTGTTCGCGCAACATCAGGCAAACGACCCTACCCCTTAAGACCAACTTGCAAGCTTACATATCCTTCGGACAGCTCTTTGAGTCAATCAGCGGGCCAGATGAGCTGGCAATGCTTCTCCTTACCAACTCCCTGGTTGCAGAGCACCCGATAATATCCCGCATCGGTCGCCGCTTGAGGAATAATCCTGCCTCGTCAGGGTCTGCCTCCCAGGCGGTGCGGGAACATCTCCTGCTCCCTCTCGGCCGCTCGCTCATCTGGTCATTCACCGTACGCATTCCGCCGGGGTTGGGATCTTCTGTCCTTTACGGCATAAAAGAGGATCTCAACGCCCTGCACACAACCGGGATTTCTGCCGCTGAGTTGAGTGAGGCGCGCCGCTACCTGCTCGGCGTTTATCCTGCTTCCCAGATGGGCAGCCTCCCGAAAGCCGCCAGGTCGGTCCTGTCGAATATCATGATCAGTGGAGATCCAGTATATGTCGAAGAGCTCTTGAAAAGAATAAGAGCCGCCACCCCGGCATCGCTTGCCAGCTGGATGCAAAGGACCCTCACGCCTGATCGCTTTGCGCTAGTGGTGGCGGCAAAGCCTTCCTCCTTGCGACTATCCGGCTCAGCCGGTGTTGTCTCTCAGACGGGCGGAAAGGCCGACCTTAAAAATTTCCCCCTCCTCAAGAAGCAATCTCAACCTGAGTATTAGGCCTCTCTCATGCGACGGCCTCTTTCATCACCCCAGCCTGCATGACAATATATCCGCTCCGCACGCCGACCAGCAGGAGTTCGCACCGCCAGCGTATATTCGCATTCGTTGCTCCCAGCCTGTTTGGTGGAGGTCAAGAGCCGCTAATAACAGAGCAGCCTGCCTGAGCAGCCGCCAGTAGACACCAACCGCTGCATTAGCTGCCTACCGGCTAAGACAGACAACCTTAACTTCTGGAGGTTGTCAACTATTTAATGACATATGCATGAATACAGGCTTTCTAGGTAGTATCCTATTAATGCCGCTGAGGGCTGACTGTACCCGGCAAGCGGTAGGGATGAACATTCAAGCGCTTCGAGATTCGATTTGACAGCCAGCTGACCTTTCGATAATATGCGGCCTCAGCAAGTTCTCAAAGATGCTTTCAAAACAGCACCACTTCGCAAGTGCCCGAGCCAACCAGAATTCAATAGCAGGGAGACCGAACGTGATAGAAACTGAGCATGAAAGAACGCAATACGAGTCCATGCCTGAGTTTGTAAGAGAGTCGTATTCCCAGGCGCATGCAGACCTGTCCGCACCGAAAGTTTCGAAGACCCGTACCAGGAGGTTCCGAGACACCTCACAGGAGGAGGCGAAGACAACCAGAGAGCTAGAGGCGCTCTGGCCTGGGGTCAATCATGACTTCCTGCAACCATCGCGACGCTCTGCCTCGTTCTACTTCACCACTGGCTTTCTGGCCGGAGTACTTGCGGCTCTTGCCGGTGCCTACGGATATTCAGTGGTATCATCTTCGATGAGCACGGCCCTTACTATGCCGGCAGGATTAGGGACAGTTGTGACAGCCGGGAAAGTGGACAGCGCGAGCTCCGGCAAGGTAACCACCAGAGCGGTGTCCGGTACGACAGAACTCGTCGTGCCCCTGTATCCCACATATTCGGTGCAGGAAGGTGATACTCTGGCCGGTATTGCCCTGAAAGCATACAAACGCATGAGCCCTCGCCTTCTCGATGAGATCTGCGCAGCAAACAAAATGACAAACGCCAATGTCCTGCAACTTGGACAGAAGCTGGTCCTCCCTGAATACAGGATGCAGACAAGCAGAATTGCAGCGGGGGCTGCCCAGTCTCTGTGAAGCTCGTTGAGCGAAGAAGAGCATCAACTCTCGGTTGACGACGTATTCTCCCTTCTCTCGGAGCGGTTTGAAGGCTATGAGAAGCGTTCTCAGCAACTGAAGCTGTCGCAGCTGATCCGGCAGGTGTTCGACCGCCGGTCCACAGGGATCTTCGAGGCCGGCACAGGAATCGGCAAAAGCCTGGCTGCTCTGATTCCTGCCGTGCTTTCAGGCAAGAAGGTTGTCGTATCCACTGCGACCATCGCATTGCAAGAGCAGTACATCAACAAAGACATCCCCTCTCTCCAGGCGATTCTGCCCTTCCAGATGAGCGCCGCGCTAATGAAGGGAAGAGGAAACTATCTGGGATTGAGGCGCTGGGAAGATCACATACTCGAAGAGGCAATCGATGATCGCCTGGTGGACTGGGTAAGTGGCACTACAACCGGTGATATGTCCGAGCTCGACTTCTTGCCTCCTACCCAGGCATGGTCAGAAGTGAACTCGGACAGCGACGACTGTCTTCGCAACAAATGCCCCCGTTTTAACAGTTGCTTTTATTTCGCAGCCAGGCGCAAGGCTGAGGAAGCGAATATTCTCGTAGTCAATCACTCCCTGTTGCTGGCAGATGCAGCGTCATTCGGGAACGTGCTCCCCCAGTATCATCTGGTTATCATAGATGAGGCTCAACATCTTCCTGATATCGCCCGCGATGCCTTCAGTGCCAGTGTCTCCAGAAGAGGACTGAGCATTCTCACCGCCAGGTCCGCCAAGCGAGTCAACCCGCCATCGAGTCTGGTGCGGAACGTCGAGATGGAGGGGGACTCGTTGTTCAATTATCTCTCGGGAATCTACCGAGCGCCAAAAGCCAGAATCAAACAACCTGTCCAAGAGGCCAGGCACTTGCGCATGGCCCTGGAGACACTCGGCGCATGGCTTGAAAAGCAGAAATTCGAAGATCTGCTTGATGTAGACATGGCACGCGAGAAAGCCAAACTCAAGGCGAAAGCGCTTATTTCCACCATAAAGAAGTACGTGCTTTGCCTGACTCTCCTCGAGGAGAGCAGCGAAGACTGGGTGGTCTGGATAGAGCAGGCGGCAACACCAGCCTTGCGCCTGAGGATCGTCGCCGCGCCTCTCGATGTATCCAGGTTTATCAAAGAGTTTCTCCTGAGCAAAGACGAGCTTGAGGCTTCCGTATGGATGTCCGCCACTCTTGCTGCTGGAGGCACCGACCCCTTCGCGTATTTCAAGGACCAGACCGGTATCGCAGGAAGCATCATACAGGAGAAAATAGACAGCCCCTTCGACTACGCTCGCCAGTCAGTGCTCTATCTTCCCGCCGGTCTGCCTGCTCCCAACGATGCGGACTTCGCCCCGCACGCCTGGAGCGAGATCGCCAGACTGATCCAGTTGAGCCGCGGCCGCGCCTTTGTGCTCTTCACGAGCTACCAGGCCATGAACAGGGCATTTGAGGAGCTTGCCGGCAAGCTCTCGTATCCGTGCATGCGCCAGGGCGAAATGCCCAGAGCACGCCTCCTTCAATGGTTCACGGACACAGGCAACGCGGTGCTCTTCGGCACGGCCAGCTTCTGGGAAGGAGTGTCCATCGATGGAGACGCCCTCAGCCTGGTCATCATAGACCGCATTCCCTTCCAGGTCCCGGACGATCCCGTTTACGAAGCGCAGTGCGAAGCGCTGGAGAAGGAAGAGCAGGGCGCCTGGTTCACGAAGCTGGCACTCCCGCATGCCACCATGCGCTTGAAGCAAGGAGTGGGGCGACTGATCAGAACCAGCCAGGATCGCGGCATGGTCGCGATCCTCGACCCCCGGCTGACGCAAAAGTCATACGGCAGGATGATCATCGACTGCCTTCCCCCGATGCGAATCATTCAGCAGGTCGAAGAAATCGAGACTCTAGAAGAGGCAATCGGCTGAGCGACTCGACGGAACGCCTTTAGATAGAGTAGATGCCGTGCCCAGGCAGCGGAGCGGAGCAGCCCGTTACAGGGAGTGTAGCAGAGCGAAACGGCTGACAGGCAATGAGGTGAACGATCATTCCTCCGCCGCCGGCGTATCGGCATCTTCGGATTCCATGATATCTTCGTGCCGAACAAGACAGAGACTGATGGGGCAGCGATCGACAAGGTAATGAACGATCGGGTCCTTTTGCATTAAGAAAAAAGGAGTCTGCTCGATGCCTGTTGTGCCGACAAAGAGCATGTCTACCTGCTCGTCAAGCGCGGCCTTCAGAATTCCTGGCGCCACCTCGCCAATCTTCACCACACCTCTAGCGCTAATCCCCTCGTTGCGCAGACCGTCAGCCACCTGCTTCACCTGCGACTCAGCCTTGTCTACAGGACGGTCGGTTGCAATCAGCTGCGCCACAACACCGACCTTCTCCGGATCGGGAATGACTCGCATGAGGATAATCTCGGCATGCAAAGCCTTAGCATGCTTTGCCGCCACCTCGACAGTGCGGGCGCTGCGCTTCGGACTGCTGAATGCCACCATAAACTTCATAGCTTCTCCTTAGAAGTCAACAGGATGCAACTCCTGCTCTTTCGTCACAAAAGATGGCGGATGCTAAATGTGCCCCATTAGTCCGCAGCCACCGCGCTGGCGAAACACCCTGCCAAATGGTTGCCAATCCCTGTCGCCTTTCACCGCTCATCTGAATCAATCGGAAAATAAGCTAATGCCAGAAGAAGGAGAGAACAAAGTAGCTGAGGGCCGCCAGCCCGGCTGCCACAGGTAGTGTAAGGACCCAGGCTAGAAGAATCAAGTTGACAGTTCTCAGGTTAAGCTTCTCTGCGCCGTACACCGGAATAGTTCCGCCCGCTACAGCCGAGCTCAACGTGTGGGTTGTGCTGATCGGCGCGCCGATCCCGGAGGCGACGAGGATAATGGCTGCCGTGCTCATGGAGGCGCCGAATCCCTGCGAGTGGCTGAGCCGCTCCCGGCTGATCTTGGTACCCACTGTCCTGATAACCCTCCAACCGCCGATTACCGTCCCCAGCGCAATTGCCGCCGCTGCTGCCACCATCACCCACAAGGGCACGCGGTCGTAGGTATAGCCGAAGGAGGCGAAGTGGGAAGCCAGAATGAGAGTAATAATTCCCATGGTTTTCTGCCCGTCGTTGCTTCCATGGCTAAAGCTGACCGACGCGCTGGAGAGAATGTGAAGCCAGCGCATGATAAGCGGGTGCAGCTGATTTCGCGCAGCCTCATTGGGCTTCTCGCCTGAAGCGCCAAGCGCTACCCAGGTAAGCAGCGCCCCAACTCCAAAGCCCAGAACAGGCGAGATCAGAAGCGCCAGGAGCACCTTATTGAGCTCATGCCAGTCCACGCCGCCAAAACCATTGGCAGCCACTCCAGCACCAAAGAGGCTGCCGATCAGACAATGCGATGAGCTGACCGGAATTCCGTACCACCAGGTAATTAAATTCCACACAAGAGCAGCCATCAGGACAGCAATAACTATGGACAGCGAGACGGTATCCCGGGGGATGATCTTCGTGATCACCATCGCCACCGCAGTCCCGACCATCACTGCTCCCAGAAAGTTGAGAATGCCTGCCATGCCGATAGCAACAGCCGGCTTCAGCGCCTTCGTATAGATGACCGTGGCAACAGCATTGGCCGTATCGTGAAATCCATTAACAAAATCAAAACCCAGTGCCAGGAAGATTGCAAACAAGGCCAGCAGGGTTTCCCATTCCATAATTGTCGACAGGACCGCCTTTCCTACCTTGACAGGCTCTGTGCCAAGCCTAGAGGCTAGTTTATTCGCTTACACTCTATTCAGGGGTTAAGGGCAGGTTAAGGAGTTCGCCCGGCAAATTCGCTGTCACCAAACAGCGGTCGCTTCCTGGCATACAGCAAAGCGCCATCAGGGCGCCGGTTCTGCCTAGGCCCAGGCTTGCCTGGCCTCTACAGCCTCAAGAAACTCCGGCTCAGTGTAAGCCCAGAGGTCACCGGGACGCCAGGATAGAGGCTGCCGCAACAGATACCGGTAGACCAGAAGCTGCCGGATAATCCGCCGAGCATTCGGATTCTCCTCACCACGCCTGTCATTCGCCAGCCGTGTGCGCAGGTGGATCGCCTCGCGCTTCGTCCAGCAATAAGCAGGCCCAGAGTTCCTGCCGCGCGACCGGCACAGAACGGCTATCTTGCCTGATGGCTGGCGCCAGCCCAGTACATAAAAATTGTCATCTATCATGCTTTTATCATAAGCGATGCCGCTCTAAAGTCCAGTAACCTATGCTCAACAACAGGCATCCTTCAGGGACTTTAATCGGAGCCGACCGGACATATGACAACTATCCGGCGTATATTGATCTTTCATCCTGCCGCCATCGGCGACGTCATGCTTGCTACCCCGGTAGCAGCTGTACTCAAGCTCAACTGTCCGGAAGCATCGATTGCACACTGGTCTCACGAGAGTCTGCATGAGCTTCTCTGGCTTAGCGAAGCCATCGACACAGTCATCCCTTACACAGCAGAGATCGGACTGACAGGGCAACTGCACACGCTCAGGGGCGCTGCAGCTGATCTCGTGGTGGATCTAGCCGGTTCATTCAAGAGCTGGGTGCTTACAACGCTTTCCGGCAAGCCGGCGTTGCATTACCGAAAGCAACGCGCTGCCGCAAACATGCAAATGCATGCCGTAAACAATTTCCTCGCCACCCTAAAGCCGCTCTCGCTCTCACCACTGGCGCACGTTTTTCCCACCCTTAATCCTCATGACGATCTTGTTACATCTTGCAGGTCACTCATAAACTCAGGCAGTAACTCCCGCATGCTGGTTGGTCTGGTGCCCGTTCTCATTGGATTGGCGGCGTGGGCTTATGGGTCTAGGCCCGCTTCGGTCGTCGCTGCCGTTGCGTGGGCGGTGTGGTATTGGGGGGGGGGGTTTCCTGACGTGGTG
>CAYPBX010000081.1:0-8321 GCA_964409075.1 uncultured Candidatus Obscuribacterales bacterium | reverse complement strand
TGCCTACAAAGTTCCATACAACTCTTGCGACCGGCAGGCAAGTAAGTTCGATGCTCGCCTGCCGGCTTGTCTGACATCGCATTTTACTGCAGCGTATCTCGACTCATCAGACAAAGGAGTGCCCCGTGAGACAGGCCATGCCTACGCTAGTCGTCATTCTCTTCTTCATGCTTTTCGCCGCACAGCCATCGGCACAAGGCGACGATCTCCCCTTCAACTACAAGGCTGTCCCTGTGACACCAGGGAAGGGTGAGTCGCAGCGCAACGAGATCTTCGACGACAAAGGCGACAAGGTTGCCATCCAGATCTTTTATCCTGATGGTGCACGTGAACACCAGAGCCTGCGCCAGGACGGCTCAGTCAAGTTTAAGCACGTCCTCAAGAAGAATGGAAAGTCCGAGCATTTCGACTATTACCCGGACGGCAAGCTGATGCGGGAGACTAGAGACGGTGTGCTCAGATTCGAGCGCCGCAAGCTCCCCGATGGCACCTTCGAGGCGATTCGCTTCAAGCGGGACGGCAAGAGCCCGCAGATGATCCGCCGGGTCGGACCCAAAGGAGAGTTCGAGCTCATACACTTCCGGGTCGGCAAATCCCAGAAGGTATGGTTCAAATCCTTTATTCCAGGCAGCAGCGGCAAACAGGAGTGGCATTATTTTGCCGAGGACGGGCGCCGGCTCAGGCGGGTCATGCTCGATGACAGCATGGTGGTGACGGTCTATGACAAAGCAAGCAACTTCCACTTCGAGCAGGTCTGGCAGCAGAAGAAAGAAGATAGAGTTTACGTCCTGCAGTCCGTGACAATTCGCCTTCAGAACGACCTCAGGCGCTATGTTCTCAAAGACGACGGCAAGACGGTGGACAGGGTCGAGGATCTGGAGCCGGACGGCTCGGTACATTACACCTGGAAGCCAGCTGAAGTCGATGCCCTGCCTGCCGAAATGCTGGGCGAGCCGTTCCCCGATGATGACCCCACTGTCCCTGAGCAACCATAGCTCCTAGCAATCTCACTAGCCCCAGACCGTCACTCTGTCACGGCCATAACGAACGGCTTCTTCAGCACTGATCATCGTAGTCAACAGTCCGAGGAATTACACATGAGCACTGGATCAGGTAACAAGGAATGGTCTGGGCAGGATCTGCAAGCAGCTAGCGACGAACTCTGCAAGCAGATTGCCCAGCTCTACGGCGATTCTGTCTACTTCAACCCGGACGGCCAACCGGACCGGTGTCCACGCTTCAGTACCGGCTTGGCCTTCACGAAGCTACTGGTCAATGTCTGGCTCGACAAGCAGGAGTGGGAGGGGGCTGAGGGCCTGGGACAGGTCGACGGCAAGTCCTTCCAGGACTTCGCCTCCCTCATCCCCCGTGAGATCAATGGCATTCCTGTGGAAGTAAGAGCCGCGGCGATTCCTGTTGCCGAGGCTGAGGAGAAAAAGTCTTAAGGCCGGTTATGAGCAATCGCCAACCCGACAGGACAGGATCGGCCTCTCCCGCCCTTCCTGTCCTGTCCTGCCCTGTCACATACACAACAACCAGAAACACACATTGTGTTCTAACAAGATCGGAAGATAACCTATGGAAATCACACTCTCTCTACCTCCGTTCATACTGGCAGCGCTGGCCGGACTGTTAGCTCCGCACTGGCCGCAGTAATTGCTGCCATCACACTCTTCTGTTTAATGTGTGTCTACAGCGAACATTCCAACATGGCTCCGCTGTCCGCCGGGGCTGCCATTGCCAGTTTCTTCCTGGGATGGCGCGGCCTGGTCTCCCTGGTGGTCATTCTCATCGCCGCCGGTGTCACTACTTCTCTCTTTGCACTGAGCACGGCGGTACTGCTGACGAGTACAGCAAGCGCTGTCATCAGTTTTCTTTTGACACTGACAGTAGTGCGGGAGCTTTGAGGCTCATCCCACACACGCCGTCGAAAGGGAAGCCGGTCGATCGAACCCGGCTTCCCTTGCTGATTTGATTGATATCGTTCGGATTTTTGTATACATTCACCCCCGGGTGTCTGCGGTCAACAGGAAGCGGTTGTGTAACACCTCGGAGGGAAATGCGTGACAATACGAATTTTTCCTGCTTCTCCTATATCGTCTCGTATTCACAATTCGAATAACAAAGGCGACATGCGCAGGGAGCATAAATTGTCACTCTTCCTATCGCCTAGAGGCGGATGGGGATGCTTGCATCTTACAAGTATCCCCACCACGACTAGCAATTCAAAAACAAGCATCGACAGTCGTAGCTCAAGGCTGTCGCGCCTTCTGCTCGAACTGAGTCACAGCTTGCCGATTGGCATCAGTGTTATCTGCCAGGTAACCGTCGGTGCCACGAATGTAGCGCGACCGCTCCATCATTACTTGATACCACACCTGGCGGCCTCGCCGGTCGAATCCCTCACGCCACTGGTAGTAATACACCTTCCCATAGGCAGCATCTATCTCCTCTTGATCGAGACGTTTTACCACCTGGTACAGGGAAGGGTTTTCAGCCAGGAGGGAGGCACGATACTCTCCACCCAGCCTGAGGATCATCAGACCTTCCGCATAGATCTCGGTCGGGCTGGGAAAGTAATAGGTCATCGGGCGCTTGAGCGAGATCTTGCGCATCTGCGCATTGGTCAGCTCCGCCGTGTCTGCGATTTTACCGCCTGACCTATCACACTGGAACCATTTTCCAGAGTCGGCCTTCCGATATAGCTTGTAATTGCTGTCGGCATCCTTGCTGGAGGATTTGTAAGCCCAGATGGTGTAGCCATCGTCATCCTGACCACAGTCCACATAGCCCAAATCACCAGCATACCTCGACTCATAGGTGCTATACCAGCCCACGCGCCGCTGCTGGTTGTGAGCGACCTCATGCAGCGTCAGGGCTTCGATGCTCCTGTAAGCGTGCCCGAGGTCGCTTGTCGGATCGAATGGATAGTCGCGCTCGAGCACCGGGCGACCGTCGCAGGAGCCAAGGTAATAGAAAATGACCGGACCACCACCCTTGTGGCTGGACCTGTAGCTAGCCAAGGGACGCTCGCCCTTAGTCAGGTCATCTGTCAGGAAGATGAACTTGATGGCACCGGATCCACCGGGAGCACCGTGGCTGGGCTGGGCGCGATAGAGAGCAGCCTCGATGCCGTAAAGCTCGTTGAGTCTCGGCAGGCGAGCCAGCACGTCCTTGCCGCGCACCCATTCCCCCTCGTCGTTCTTCACCCACTGCTGATCGACAACCTCAACGGCAGAGCTGAACATTACACCAAATGTGGTGCGTAAGCCATTGCGCTTGTCCCGCACCAGGCCAGCCAGCAGCTCATTGGCCTTATCCAGCCCATCTTTATCCGCGCTCACCGAAAAGAGCGTCTTCAGCTTCTCTGCCTTCAACTTGAAGACAAACTTGCCCTTCTCCTGGGCACACTCGATGCCGTTGTTCTTGGCAAAGAGCTGAGCTTGCTCCTTTAGACTGCCAGCAGCAGCTTCCTGCTCTCGAGTGACCGCCTCAGCCTCAGCACCGAAATCAGGGCACGTTTCAGGAGGATCTTTGAACCGAAGGTCGACAGGTTGGGCTCCACCGTTGTGGCAATACACGGGAGTGAAAGCGGGCGACAGCGTTAGAGCGAACAGGGCTGAAACGATCAGCCCGCATGCCGGGCGCAGGAATCTCATGGGCTCTCCTTCTCGGGTAAGAGGCCCTGGTTACTTGCTCAAGCTTTTGCTTGCCTCAGGAAAATAGTCCAATACGGAGGGGATACCCCAAAGTCGAAGATGCTGTTGCCAAACAGATTTGCTGGAAGAGAACCATGGGCATGAATTACAGGCCGGTGACCCGACTTGCCAGTTAAGGATCGAGACAACAACTCTGCGTACTGCCAATGCACCACGCAAAGCAACATTGCTCACTGAAAATTGTGGCTGAACTTGCTACCTAATCTTTTGCCTGATCCGAAAACTGTACTGTGGCTAAAATATGTCTGCACCATAAGCTAAAACTCACTCTCGACTCAAACCTTGAAATCCAGGATGGATTAGATTTCTTCTGCGCTTCAAAAGCGGTGCATCTATTCCGCGCCAGCTTAGCTAGTCATGTCTAAAACAGTTCTTGGCAAGCCTCGCTTGGGAAAGGCATTTGTTAAGTGGTAAGAGTTACGTATGCTTCTCCAAAATAGTGCACTGAAATTCAAGAGGAACAGTTACGCCGATCTCATTCACACCCATATTACCTCGCTTGCTGCCGACCGCTGCTTGTGTTTATAAACCAGTTTTGCACGAGCGGCTGGGTTAATAATAGGTGCATCGTTCACTCGTCACAGAATCACAGCTGCGACTGCCAAAGGTACCAGGGCTCATTCCGACTGAAGGAATTGCGTGCAAGCCCTGTCTTCAGTTAGTTATGGCAGGCAAGGGTCATGCTGGTTCTCTTCAACCTTAATCATCCGGCAATGGTCGATTGCGGATGTGTCCTGGTTCGGCACCAACCCTATCAAAAGGCGTTGGGGATCACCTATGGAAAATCTCGTTCAGACGGTTGCAGGCAGCAGCCTGCTTCCCTGGATTGGCTTTTTCGTCTTCGTCTTTGCAATGCTCGGTTTAGACTTGTTGGTCTTCCACAGGAAGGCTCACAAGGTCCATTTCAAGGAAGCTGTCGCCTGGAGCATCGTCTGGGTGGTGCTATCTCTGGCCTTCAATGTCGGTATCTGGTACTTCCTGGGCACCGGTAAGGCCATCGAGTTTCTGACCTGTTACGTCATTGAAAAATCACTGAGTATAGATAACCTGTTTGTGTTCCTTGCTATCTTCGCCTACTTCGGCGTGCGCGACGAGCATCAACACAGAGTTCTCTTCTGGGGAATCATCGGTGCATTTGTGATTCGCGGCATCTTCATTGCCAGCGGTACAGCACTGTTGCAGTATCTCGACTTCGTGATTGTAATTTTTGGTGCATTCCTAGCCTACAAGGGCATGGCCATGTGGAAGAGTGGTCATGACAGCCAGAAAGACTACAGTCAGATCTGGCTCATTCGCTGGTTTAAGCATTGGTTCCCTGTAACAAGTGCTGATCATGGCCATCGGTTTTTCGTCCGAGAAAAGCGTACAGAAGGACAGGGAAGCAGGCTTATCGCCACGCCGCTTTTCATTGTTCTTTTATGCGTGGAGTTTACAGACCTAGTATTCGCTGTCGACAGCGTGCCAGCCATCATCGGCATCACTCAGGATCCGTTCATGCTGGTGACCAGTAACGTCATGGCCATTCTCGGACTGAGGGCCCTCTACTTCGTGCTGGCTGCGGTCAACGGCATGTTTCGCTTCCTGCAGAAGGGAATGTGCTTAGTGCTCATCTTCGTTGGCGCCAAAATGTGCTTGCACTGGCTGAGCGATTTTCTCTCTAGCCACTACAACCTCCACTATGAGTGGATGCACATCTCTAGTGGTTGGTCGCTGGCAGTCATAGCAGCACTGATTGCAGGTTCTATTGTGCTCTCTCTAATTTTCCCAAATCGCACCGGTGGGCCTGGGAACAATAAAGGACCTTAGAGCCACCACCAGTTGCTTCAGCTCCCACCGAACAATCTGTGAGTCGCCAGGGCTGCGGGTTCCGATCGCGCGGAGTCCGCAGCCCAGTATAAAAGCAAAGGATGCACAGGGCGTTACCAAGAATGGTCTAGCGTACAGCGATCATTTGACATGTGCCACACTCATTCTTCCGCCGAGCAGAGAGCGGCTCTTCTGGCCTTGCAAAACGACACGAACATTCTCTTGAATTTTGACCCTATTTTTATTTTACTAGCTGTTTTAGTATATCAAATTTCAATTAGCACGGGCACCGTAGCTGGTGCCCGTTGCGGATGGGGTTGTTGACACATCCTTGCCGAGAAACAATCTTCGAGCTAATCAGCGCGTCGCGGTAGCGTCCAGCCCTGAGTGCGCAGAGGCGCTGACTTTTGACGCCGGACTGGCCTTTTGCGACATCTCTTTGGCATGGTCCCTTGTCACTTCAGACAAAGAGACAATCTTTACGCCGTCGACATCAGTCAATGAGCTTAGGTTGCTGGTGCCGTCCGGGTCCCGACAAGCCTCTCCAACCAGCAGCACAGAGCAATCGGGTGCCTTCTTGCGAAGTCCTTGGACTGTGCTGAAAACACAGTAGCTGGTGTAGACGCCGCAGACCACAAACCGATCTTGGTTGAACCCATAAGCCTTGCAGGCAGCAAGTGCCTCGGCAGAACCGTCATTGCGCAGCTTGCCACCAATGCAGAACGCCTTTCCTTGGACGTGACGCATGATGTCGTCATGGGTGGAGCCGCTGTAGTACTCCAGAAGCACAATCGGGCGTCCGCGCCTAGCTGCATCTGCAACCAGACGCTCAACGGCATGAACAATTTTGGCCGTCTCGGCGTCAGGAATCGACTCCAGATATCTTGCCTGCATGTCGACCACAACCAGAGTCGGCTCTGCTGGATCAAACGGAGCCATGGGAGTCGACCCCGGCTGCAGACGTTTCAGTGCACTTTCGACGTCATCGCTGCCGAGCTGATGGTAGACGAAAACGGCAACTGGAGACAAAACAAGTGCTGCCAGGACGAGCACTGCTAACACAACCAGCAGACCGCGGAAAAATCGGTCCATCTGATTCTCCTTAGGTTGAAGAAACGCTTGAGAATCTGAGCGACACAGTCGGTAGACCTTGCCGCCCAGCCGTAATGAAGGGTTTTGGCAGCCTTAATCAATTGGCAACAGGAGTTGTCAATATTTCTTGCCAAAAAACAGGTTGCCGGTGGCAGCAGGTGAGCACCGGCGCGCGCCGGAAACCCACCCGCTGCCAGCCTGATGGCAGCCCGAGCGTTACTTACCGCTTGAGCGGCGGCAACACGGGATTAGGAACAATCAGCAAGCGCTGTTGCAGGACGACGGCAGCTGCGTTGGGATCGGCCACATAGTCTGGCAGAAGTCCCCGACCTTCAAGACCCGTCCCATCGGGTTGCAGGAAGTAACTGGTGCTGAAAATCACTATCCTGTTCGTCCCGATTGGATAGAAGGTCTGCTGCATGCCTCTGCCAGCAGTGCCACTAACGCCGATCAGGACCGCGCGCTCGTTTTTCTGCAACGCCGCGCAAACAAGCTCGGGCACACCGGATGTATTCTCGTCGATGGTGATTACCAGCTCGCCGCTGTAGATTCCCACCGGCCAGTCGAGAACAGCCTCAACGACAGGACCGGCAGCAGCCGGATTGAGCTTGCCGTCTGCGCCGGGGCCGAAAGGCCCGACTGTCTTCCTGTGCACCTTGCCGCCGGAGATATAGTACGCCTCCATGGTGAGGAGTCCGCCTCCGGCAGGAGCAATGCGGTGCGCCAGAACGCCGTCCTTGAGAAAGAGCGCCGCCACGCGCAGGGCTGTATCGCCCCCGGTGGCATAGCTAAAGACCGATTCGAACCTGAGGATGACTCCCTTGACACCGTCAGCCTCCAGCTTCCTCAGCTCGGTAGCCAGCAGGTCGGCAAAGTCGCCATCACCAAGGTGATTGACGGTTATCTGCCGAGTGCCCTCCAGCTCCGACGGCCCGCCGGGCATCGGCATGCCGAACGGCCCGAAGCGCCCGCCTCCCAGAACCTCGACAGCCAGGGCCGGCTGGGTCTGGATCACCTCACGCTCGATCTCGAAGTCGTAGATGTCGGCAGCGCGGCGCACAGTCACCTTGCATTTGCTGCCCAGAACTCCGTTGGCCAGCACCAGCGGCAGAAGCTGGCGCGGATCACCCATGCGCTTCAGCTCCTCGATGTGATAACCGTCGACGCTCTCAACAACGTCTCCCTTACGGATACCTGAGGCAGCCGCGGAGCCGCCTGCCGGAACGTCTCTCACCACCCAGCGGCTGGTGGCCTGATCCTCTTGAAAGCTGAGCTTGATTCCGATCTCCTTGCCGGACATAACTGCGAGGATATGCCGGTATTGCTCCATGGTGCCGATGCCGGCCTGGTCGTCCTTGAGCGTGCGCAACAGATCGAGGAGCGCCTGGTCCAGCTCGGCCTGGCTCCTGATCTTGCCCTGCGCATACTGCTTCTTGATCTCTTTCAGCTGTGCGACGATCGTGTCGTGCTTGAGAAACGACTGGTAGATGACCGACTGCGTGTCGGCAAGCGCACCGCTGAGAACCGCCTCGCCGTCGGTGGCTGAAAAGGACGGCGTCACCGCCCAGTTCTTCAGATCCGGCTGGACCGTCTCACCGCGGAAGCCGTACCACCAGATGAGCGCCACCAGCCCCGGCACCGCCACTGCCGCCAGAAAAAACGCCCGCAGCGCAACGGTCAGACGGTAGCCTGTCTCTTATACAC
>CAYPBX010000080.1:0-8425 GCA_964409075.1 uncultured Candidatus Obscuribacterales bacterium | reverse complement strand
GCGTGGACGGCTGCCGCACAGGCTGGCCATCGGAAATTCTAGTTCCCGGGCTGCGCACAGGTACTCCAGCATCCAATGCAGGCCTGCCTGCCGGAGCCCGTGTCACGATCGCTGGGTCTCCTGACAGTGACGCGATCTTAGAAGTGGTAGCATCTGAAATCTTACCACCAGGGCTGCGGATTGTAGAGGTAACATCCGTTACCTTCGACACCGGCTGCCGTGTTCCTGCCTGAACATCCGTCGCCAATGTGCTTGCCTGCGACTGCGTGGCAATAAGAATGTCTGCGGCGCGCCCGCCCCCTGAGCCGCTGCCGGCAATGGCATCCGCTCTTCGGGCGTTGGGAAGATCGACAGACCCTGCGGAATTGACCGAGCCTGGTATGAGTCTGCCTGCAACTGAATCGAATGGCTGTGCGGAGACCAGACGGATGGATGCCGCAGCAGGGACCTGTATGCTATCTGGCTTCAAGGTGGGCGTGAAGACTGCTTGACCGAAACTAGCATTGGTCCGCTGCCCTACTCCGCTGGCATTCAGACCTGGCCCCGGACTGATCTGCAGAAATGCTCCGGCAGGCTCAAGTGAACGGTTGCTATAAGGTCGAGCTGTTGCAACCAAACCTTGTAACGACGTGGTGGTCCTGGCTACGGATGGGTTCAGAGTGTTTCTGGCGAGCCCAGGAGCAGTCCCAGGCAACGGCAAATTCTGTACTACCTGGACAGGTGGGTTGTCCACCGGAATCACCATTCCCTGGTGTCGTCTCTTCTGATCCTCATCTGCATGAGCGATCACCGCTTCGGCAGCATGGGCCGGGGCAGCTCGTTCTACTGCTTGAGAAGCAGACCTCAAAGAGCCGGCGGCTGCTAGGTTGGACTCTTGCCTGTCGATACTGTCTACTCGGTCGTTAACCTTAAGCGATGGCGGTGTTACTGACTCTGAAGATCGCTCGGTCCTTCCTGCAACCAGACTGGTATCACTGCCGGTAGTGAAAGCGGTGCCTTGCCTCTGACGGAAGCTATTGGAGTCTGTCGGCTCTACCCCAGTGGATGCTTGCTCCGCTGGCCTCGGATCAGCCTGATACAATGCGGTCGCGTCAGTGTACCTTCCAGCCTGTGCCCTTCCAGTAGCCGATTCCGCAGTCAATCCATCGATTCGACCTGGCATTACAGGATCCGCTTGCGCAATGCGATTATCCGCTGGCTGCGGCCTCCAGTGATAGTTTGGAGTCTGGCGATCGAGGCCTGCTACTGGCTGTGTGCGAGGATAGGAATCGTCGGTCTCAATCTTGGGCGGCCACTTACCTGGCGCCGGGCCTTGCGCATAAGCTGAGCGCAGCTCTGGAGTCGGTTCAATGCTATCGTTGGGCCTCCCCTGATAATTCGACTCGCGCATAACACCTGCTGCCGTATTGGCACCGGCGCCCCCCTGATAGATCCGGGACGTATCCGGCGTGTTGAGGCGACCGACGTTAGGACCCCCACCGAAAGCATACTTCTCCTTTGCCGGACTCTCCTGGTAAGCCACCCTCTCGATAATTGGTTCCGCCTCGCTGTAGGTCACCCCTTCATTTGGCTTGGGTGTTGGCTTGCCCAGGTACGAACTCCCAGACCGGGAATTGCTGTTGTCTGCGTAGCTCGCGCGCTGGAAAGCCTCCGCCTCGCCATAGGTTGGCACGACATTTTGCCTGGGATTTGACCTGTCCGTCTGGAATGTACCTGATGAGGCATAATTCTCTTCCAGGTAAGCTCTCTGCTCATAAGCTGCCACACCAGTTGCTCTGGGGACACTGCTGGTATTTGCTCCGGGTGTCGACTCGACTGACTCGAAGATCCTTGTACGGGGATCTGTATTAGCCTGGTGAGCGACCCGCTCAGAGGTCGAAGATTCCATTGCACTGTAGGTGGTCACGGCATTCTGTCTGGGCGTGTCCTCGTCTGATCGGGCTGGCCCTGCCGGGGGGCTTGTCTCATCAACGTAAGCTACCCGCTCAATATTCATCGCCTCTGACACGTTGTAGCCACTTCCAGGATTCTGTCTTGGTTTCGGCTTCTCCGATTGAAAGGTCCGGGCCGGAGGATCAGGATTCTCACCGTATGCGACTTGCTCAAAAGCTGCTGGTTCTAAAGCGCTGAAGCCAGTTCCAACATTTTGCCTGGGTTTGGGACTATCGGGCTGAAGCATCCCTGCCGGGGGGTTCGGGTTCTCCTGGTAGGCCACCGGCTGGGAAACCGTCGCTTCCATCGCGTTGTTGCCAGTCACGGCATTTTGCCTGGGTTTGGGCTTGTCCGTTGGCACATTCCCTGGAGGAGGACCCGTGTCCTGCCTGACAGCTGCACGTTCAGAAGCAATCTCTACCCGCTGCCCATCAACCGGTTGGACAATCGGACTAGGACTAGCCAACGGAACAACCTGCTCAGCACCGGGGGCAATTTCAAATCCATTGCTGAGAATCTTCCCAGACCCATCTGGTATCCGCTGACCAGGTGCCGATTGAGAATCACTGCTGCCGGGAGAGGTCGATGTTCGGAGATCGTCCCCCCTACGAGGTTGTGTACCAATCTCACCTCCTGAAAGCGTCCCGGAGGACAACCTATGATTACGATACTCGGCAAAAGGGTCGTGGGAAACAGCAGGCTTTGTGCGCCCAGCTTGGGGAAGATCTGTCCAGGAATAGGCTGAATCAGACGCCGGAGGGGCTGGAGACACCGAAGCTGCATTTGACTCGTCTGTGGAGCCTGGCTCCTTGCGAGTTAATCTCTGTACTTGCGAAACCGGTTTGCTGCCTTCCGGGAGACCGGCTGTTTCACTGGTGACCGGATATTTTCCATACGCAGCATGCCAGAGCGCCTGGTCGGCAGCCTGCGGCGTGCCACTCTCTGTTGGCGGCATTTCTGCTCTAGCTGGCTCAACAGGCGGTTCAACCGGTGGAGGATCGGTCTGGCTTGCAACCTTAGCGTGTGCCAAAAGGGTCTCAGAAGGAGCAAACCCTCCGGTGGCATGGCTGGGCTTTGCCTGCTTCTCCAGATCCTGATTGCTGGAGGAATCACTCATAGCCTTAACTCATTCGAGATAGCAGTCCTCCATAGAATGTATCGGCAGTTGGATTATTCTAGACAGAATGTCAGCTGTCTTTGCTCTTAGTCAGCTGAAGGCTCTGTCGAGGACCAGCGCCTGGCGGAGGCACATGGCTCCTTTAGTCACATCCGGGTACAACAACCTCACTGCAGTCTAACAACAATTTGTGGAAAATTCGTGGCATGGACAGGTAGATGAGGCTGAGGGACTGGCAGCACCAGGAAAGCGCCGCCAGGCTCTCAGGCTCATCTCGGTCTGTCCACCCGAAAAGACTGCTGACAGGCGACAATGAGACTTGACCCGATTGGGCGTAAGAGCCTGAATACCTGCAGATGCCTGTCTGGGGAGCCTTTCCGGTCCCATGGCATGGTCCCGGGGGCGACCATCTTGCACGAAAATGTCTAGATCCAGCCTGTTTTCGGGTATGTACCAACTGAGGACACCCTCTGGACCTGCTAAAACCCTTGCACTGTCAGGATGTAAGCTGTACTGTTTAAGCATATGCTCTTACAAAAGCTCTCTGGAACAGGAGTTATAGCATCACTGACACTGTTGTCGGTCGGCCCTTCTCTGGCCACGCCGCATACGCTTGATTTTGCCAGCATGGATCAGGCATGCGCTCAGATACGCCTGGTCAAGGTAAAGGACTTCGGATATTTTATGCGCCAGGCGTCCTCCTTGCTCTCACGGCATCATTACTTGAAGGCGCTCGCAGGTTTCAATCAGGCCGTTCACCTCAATCCGGCCGAAGCGATGGCATATGTGGGCAGAGGTAGCGCCCACATTGGGCTCAGGCAGTTCGCTCAGGCCGCCGCCGATTTTGATATTGCAGTCAGGCTGGCTCCTGACTCTGCCTTTGCCTACTTTGGCAGAGGCTGGGCTTACGCGGAGCTGGATGAGTTCGGCAAGGCGATCAGCTCCTACAACGAAGCAATTCGACTGGATCCCAAAGACGCTCGAGCCTTCAGAAACAGGGGGGCTGCCTATTTCGGACTGAAGATGTACAGGCAGTCTATTCAGGATTTGAGCAAAGCAATCGCGTTGGACCCGGAGGATTCGCTTACCTGGCGCAATCGCGGAGCTGCATATGATCGACTGAAAAAGTACGGCAAGGCGATTGCCAGCTACAACAAGGCAATCCGCCTCGACCCCGACTGCGCGGAAGCGTTCTACTGCCGCGGGCTCACCTACAAGCACCGGGGGCGCTTTAAGAGCGCCATCAAAGACCATAAAGAGGCCATACGTCTGAATCGATTTTATGCCGGCCCATATATCGACCTGGCCCTCATTTATCATGTTACAGGGGAACTCGACAAGGCCATAAGCAATTACAGCAAAGCGATAAATCTTGAGCCCGGCAATCCAGAGCTTCTGAGAAGCCGCGGCGACGCGCACGCCGATCAGGAGCACTACCGCCAGGCAGCCTGCGACTATGGTCAAGCCATCAGCCTCGACCCTAACGAGCCTTACCTGTACGTGAGCCTGGGCAGGATGTATACACAACTTGAGGATTACGAGAAAGCCAAGGTCAACTTTGACAAGCTGATTCTGCTCAAGCCTGATGACATTATGGGCTACCTCAGCCGGGCAGGTCTCTATATCAAGTTAAGGCAGTACGATAAAGCCTTGGTGGATTTCGATCGGGCAATCCACCTCAATCCCCGTTTTGCGCTGGCCTACCTCGGCAGAGCCTGGGCTTACGACAGGCTAGGAAACAAAATGCTGGCAGCCCGAGATTATGCTCAGGCCAGGAGGCTCGGCTTTAAGCTTTCCTCCCAGCCCTGACTTACTCAACAGCAATGCTGCTATCATCTGGCGGTGCTCGCATTATCCCCGGTAGAGACTGGCGCGCAAATCTGTGAGGGTTGCTAACGAATCGACAAATATCAAAGAGCTCTTTACATTTTGGGATTCGCGATTTGACGCCTACAGGGAATCTCCACTGCCTGCCGTACCTGCTCTCAGGGATCTGTTGGCAGCTAGCGTTGTTGTCTTAATCGCCATACCGGTCTCTATGGGATATGCAATCGCCTCGGGCGTGCGCCCGGAGCAGGGCATTATTGCCGGTGCGCTGGCAGCAATGATCGGTGGTGTGTTCGGTGGATCTCGCTATCAGATTCTCGGCCCTACAGCGGGCTTGATACCGGTTATCGGGGAGATCGTCCACCGCTTTGATGTGCCCTTCCTGAGCCTTGCTGGCATGATAGCCGGCAGTCTCATCATGCTCGGAGCAATCTCCGGAATGGCAAGAATGTTTCATCTGGTACCTTACTCGATAATCGTTGGCTTCACGCTGGGAATCGCCTTGATAATAGGAACATCACAAATTCCCAATGTTATCGGCACCACTCAAGCGCCAACGCACCAGCCTATCGAAAGACTTGGCAGCATACCTGCCATGATCCCTGAAGCACATTTGCAGGCGCTGGCTCTGGCTACCTTCACTTTCACTGTTGTTGCCTTTCTGAACAGGTTCTCGGTATTCATACCAGGAGCGCTGATAGCCATGGTGATCTGCACAAGCATCACAGCAACCATCTGGGATGACCGCATGATACCGCTTATTGCAACGCAGTTCGGAGACATTGGCGGAAGGCTGTTTGCGTTTACGCCCCCCTCCCTGGGCCGCTTTGCCTTAATCGACCTTGTGGTTCCAGTTATCACTCTCGTTATGGTCGCATCCCTGGAGAGCCTTCTGTGTGCCTCTATGGCAGATCAGCTGGCTGAGAGCAAAAAGCCATGTAACCTTAACAAAGAGCTGGTCAGCCTGGGAATAGCAAATATTCTGGTGCCGCTGTTCAATGGTATGCCCAGCGCCGGTGCAGTATCCAGAACTGCCGCAAACATCCAGGTCGGAGCCGTGAGCCCCTTTGCCGCCATAATTAAAGGGATGGCCGTTCTGGTGCTTCTTTTCTGTTTCGCCACTTACCTGAACGCAGTTCCGATGTCATTTATAGGCGGATTGCTCATATTTGTTGCAACCAGGATGGTCACAAAGGCAGAGCTCGCGAGGGTCAATAAAGAAGGGCGATTCCACGTATTCCTCATGATCTACACAGCGGCAATGACTCTAATAACGAATCTGCTCCTGGCTGTTGTATCCGCCACCATCATCTTTCATGCGGTCACCAGGATGGGCAAGAGACACCTGGCGGGTGGGTAGCCCGGCAACGACTGCAGGTAGATAACGGCTCCGATAGCCGGTCTATGGCGACGCGCTTAGGCATCGCTGCCAAGCAGCAACAGGCTGCAGCCCGGGCTACTCCAGGGCATCGGCTCTGGACTCCGTGTCCTGCCTTGCCTTTTCCTGGATCTTATGTGCCTTCTCTTCCATCTCCTTAGCCTGCCTGATGCGCCCAAGGCGCCTGAGCAGATCGATATAGCTTCTCCGGCTGATCTCCACCCACGAGTCTGCCGACCCCAATGTACTCTCGTCAATCTGAAGCGCCCGCCTGTAGAGAGGCTCGGCCACATTGAGAGCGCCTTTCTCTACGTACAGCTCCGCCAGCCTGCTGAGGCTGCGGGAGACATCAGGGTGATTGGGTCCGAAAGCTTGCTCGTTAACTTTAACTACTCGCTTGAGAAGAGCTTCCGCTTTGTCCGCCTCGCCTTGCTTGCCATAAAGATCCGCCAGTGAGTTCATCGTCGGGACCAGTTCGGGATCATTGGGCCCGAATACGGACTCTTGAATCTCCAGCGCTCGCTTGTAAAGCGGTTCCGCACGATTCAACTTCCCCTCGATAGCCATAAGCTCGGCAAAGCTCTCGATACTCTTTGCCACCACCGGACTGTCAGCACCAAAGGCATTCTCGTTCAACTTCATCGCCCGGCGATACCAGGGCTCCGCCTCTTCGTACTTACCCTCCTCACGGTAGAGCTCCGCCAGATTCATGAGATTAGGAACGATCTGCGGATTCTCCTTGCCCAGCGCACTCTCGTTGATTTTGAGCGACTCGGCAAAGAGTTTCCCTGCCTGCTCATAATCGCCTTGAAGCTGATAGGCTTTCGCCAGCCGGTTCATGGCTTGTGCCACCAGAGGATGGATGTCTCCGAAGACTTTGCTGCGGATTTTCAGCGCCCTTTGATAGAGAGGCACAGCCTGATCATATTTGCTTTGCGCCATGAAAAGAGCAGCCAGGTTATCCAGGCTATCAGCTACCATGGGACTGCTCGGTCCAAGCGCCTCCTCGTTGAGCTTGAGAATCCGCACAAACAGGGGTTCCGCTTCGCTGTACCGGCCCTGCTCGCGATAGAAGGTGGCCAGGATATGAATCTGAGCGGCCATCTTCGCATGGTCTGGACCGAAGGACTGCTCCTGGATCGCAAACGCCTGCTTGTAGAGCGGCTCTGCCTCATCGTACAAGCCCTGCTGCCGGTACAGGTCAGCCAGGTGATTCAGGCTGACAGCCACATGCCGGTCATCAGGCCCGTACGCAGTTTCATTGATGGAGAGCGCTCGCTTATAGAGCTTCTCAGCCTCTTCATATCGACCTCGATGCGCAAGCAGGCGAGCAAGATACTGCAGACTGCCTGCCACGGACGGGCTGGTGGCGCCGAGACTCGCTTCATTGATGGCCAGAGCACGCTCAAACAGGTGTTTTGCCTCGTCAAGCTTGCCCTGCATGAGGTAGAGATTCCCCAGCCTCTCGGCACTGTTGGCCAGATCCGGGTGCCGGGCGCCCTTTGATGTCTGCGTGATGGACAGCGCGCGTTTGAAGAGCGGCTCGGCCAGACTGTATTTCGCTTCTGCCCGGTAGAGCTCGGCCAGGTTGTTGAGGAAGGGAACCAGTCCTGGATGATGCGGACCGAGTGCTTTCTCATGTATGGTAAGCGCTTGCTGAAAGAAGGGCTCAGCCGCCTCGTACCGCCCCTGGGCTGAATAGAGCTGCCCGATATCGGTCAAGCTATCGGCAACATCAGGGTGGTTCGGACCGAGGACCTGCTCCTGAATGATAAGCGCCCGCTTGTACAGCGGCTCCGCCAGGGAGTATATTCCCTGCCCTGTGTAACACCCGGCCATCTTTCTCAGATACATCGCCATATCTTTATGCCGGGGCCCCAGAGCGGCCTCGGCCAGCTCAAGCGCTCTGCCATACATCTCTTCGGCCTTGTCAGTCTGACCGCGCTGCGCATAATAATCAGCAATCAGGCTGTACAGCAGCGGAGCTAGACCGGCAGTCAGAAATGGTATTGCCGGACGGCTCTCTTGTGAAGCCACCGCCTTGGCAAAGAAAAGCCCGGCCTGAGCGTAATTCTCTTTCTGCTCCTGAATCTTTCCCTGGAGGTAGAGAATCCACGGCCAGCCAAGCCAGAGTGCCGTAGCAGCGACAGTCACTGCCACAAGGACCGTCA
>CAYPBX010000079.1:4349-8569 GCA_964409075.1 uncultured Candidatus Obscuribacterales bacterium | reverse complement strand
CAACCCCATACAGTCCCCCCTCTTGAACGATTCTGGGCCACTCGTTCTCAGCCAGGATGCTTCCTTTCTTTCCTCTGCCGAGAAAGCCACCGCCCCCGGTTCCAATACCGACACCGCGGCCGATAAGCGGTGTATCGAAGACCTGCAGTACCTCCAGGAACATTCTATTCAGACGCGCCAACCTCCCGCCTTCAACAGCAAACGCTCCTTGCGCTCGCTCCGACATGGCCTGGAAGGCTGCCGGAAACATATTGACATATATCCAGACAGCCGACGTCAGTATCATCGGCACAGAGAGAAGAATTAGAAAGACGCGCAGCAGCCGTGCCTTCCTCAGCATGATAATTCCGCTTAAAACCGTCCCCAGAACAAGAAGCATGAGCATGAACCAGACCGTCCTTGTGCCGCTGTGGATCAGGCACACCAGAACAGCGGCAGCGCAGGGTAACAGCAGCAGCATGGGTAAAGGCCCTTTGCCGGGCGGCATAAGGAAGGAGGCCATCGCCATTGCTGCTGCGCTGGCAGTCAGGAGGGCCTGGGCTGCAGAAGAGGCAAAGGTGCCGGCTGGCCTGATCTTGTCCTGGGCCAGCCAGAAGCTCTCAACTCCGCCAGGAAGAAGGTTAATCGGTGCATCGGACGGCATATTGAACTGTACTGAAACCAGCCAGGCCACAGGAATCATGAGGAAAAGCGTCAGGCGAATCAGGGCGATCAGGTCCTTTGGGCTAAAATGCTCGCCGATGAGAAAAGCAAAGGGGATATAGAGAAAATAGCAGCGCGCCCCGTAAAGCGTCACAATCGGATGCACGCCGGTGACCATCGGCTGCAGGATACTCAGCGGCACGAATAAGAGCATAAGGACCAGGGAGAGATCGAAGACATGGTTGTTGCGGGGCCAGAGGCGGTAATAGAAAGCCAGCCCGTAAGCAACAAGCACAATCAGGTCTTTGGCAAAGAAGATTTCACTGGACAGGCCAGGAAAAAACCACTTTCTGAGAGCGCCCTCGAAGATTGCAGTCAAGTAGACCAGGAAAACTAAAAGCACCAGCCATCGCTTGGCTGCAGCCGGCTCGTCGGGTCCGCCCCCGACAGCTCTGGCAGCTCCTTGTCGTGAGACTATGGCTTGCGCCCTCCTGTGGTTTCGATTCTGTCATTCCCGATCCGGTGCCGACTTGATATGAACTCGTAAGACAAGACTGGCACCGACAGCAACGTCTGAGGCGGGGTATAAATGCAGTGGCGCTCTGCACTGCTATTCTACATCTGCCGCGGTACAAGCCGATGAATGTGCTTCACTGTATCCCTTCGCTTACGCCATCCTGGGGCGGACCAAGCACCTTTCTCCGTCATCTGGCGCACCTGGCTGAGAAACCCGACCTCGCCATTGAGATTGCCTGCATGGATCCGCCTGGTTCAGCCTGGCTTGAGGATATTCCTTGCACAGTGCATGCCTTCTCTCCGGTAAGCACGACCTGGGGTTACACGCCGCGTCTGGCTCCCTGGCTGGCCAAGCACAGGCACCGGTTTGATCTGGTCATTGCTCACGACATATGGCACTACATAACCTACGCTGTCTGGCAGGCCCTCAAGGGCAGCACAACACCCTACTGCATCTTTGCCCACGGTATGCTGGACAGGCAGCACAAAGCTCAACATCCCTACAAGCACCTGAAGAAATACGCCTACTGGCTGGCCTGCGGGCACCGGATAGCCGGGAGCGCATCAGCCATTCTCTTCACATCGGCTGCCGAGCAGCAGCGCACCGCTGGCACATTCTCCCCCTACAGGATCAACAAGATTGTAGTCCCCTACGGTACGTTGAGTCCCGAAGGATCGCAGCAGAGCCAGCGTAAACTTCTCTATCGCCAGTATACTGGACTGGAGCAGAACCCCTTTCTCCTGTACCTGGGGCGAATTCACGAAAAGAAAGGCCTGGATCTTCTTGTCGAGGCTTTCTCCCGCTTAAACGGTGCCAACTGCTGCTTGCAACTTTTGATTTCAGGTCCGGAGACGGACTCCTCCGCCAGCAAACTCAGGCAGGCAATAGCCTCTTTGCCGGAGGCTGTCAAACAAAGAATCATCTGGACCGGTGAGCTTGTCGGGCCCATCAAGTGGGGGGCTTTGCGAGCGGCCCAGGCCTTGATCCTGCCTTCGCACCAGGAGAACTTTGCCATGACTGTTGTTGAGGCACTGGCCTGCGGCACACCGGTTCTGGTATCAAATCAGGTCAACATCTGGCCCTTTATCGAGAGGCAGGAGGCAGGGCTGGTTGAGCCGGACACGGAAAGCGGCACAGAAAGGCTGCTTGCGCGCTGGCTGGCGCTCGGACCGGACGATCGCCTAAAAATGCAAGTGAACGCCCGGCGATGTTTTAATGAGCACTTCAATCTCAAGACTCTACTGCCGAGCTATCTGGAGACTCTCAAAGAGGTGATAGCTCTGCATAAAAGCCAGGCGGGCCGCTGTGAGCCTTTCCGGCACAGGCTCCAATCTTAGGAATCGCTCGGTCGTTGCGTTCGGGGCGCTCCGCTTTTGCCACGCTCAGCTTTACAGCGGTGAGCCGGCCTGCTGCGCTTTGTAGGCGTAGCACCAGCTACATATCTGACAGCAATACAGGACTTGAGCACCAGCTGGCAAAATGCGCTCTCTTGTCTTCCGGCTGCAACTCTTTCAGGCTCCCATGATTGCAACTTTGACATCCTGTCCCGCGCACCATTATCTCTATGACGTGATGGTATTCTAAATCCAGTGAGCGGCTGAATGAGTTGCTGTTTATAGAAGTACAGGCTATAGGGCATTTTGAAAGCTTCTTTTGAGTTGCTTATTTCGAGGGTCATGCTGAGCACCTCTGTCCTGGTTTCCAGGAAGCGGCTTCTCTGCTTCCTGCTCAGCCTCCTCCTCTCCACCTCCCAATCTACAGCTGTCTGTGCGCAGACCGTGCCGCAGGCTCAGCCACCTTTGCGCTTGCGAGCCCCTCACCCGGTCCAGACCCCTGCCGCATCGAATCTTGAAGACAACGAAAGCCCCGGGAGAGCTTCCACCAGGCCGCCAGCTCAGCTGCCCGAGATCGATCCAAGCCTCAAGCTCCGCATTCTGCCTGATTATGTGCTCGGCCCGGGCGATGAGCTAACTATCTCAGATTATTCGCTGGGAGAAGGGCTCTTCCCTTACACCACCAGAGTAGCCGTGCTGCCCGACGGAAACATAGAGCTCTACCCGATAGGCCTTGTCAGAGCTGCCGGGCTGACTCTCAAGCAGTTCAGCGAGTACGTGAACCAGAGGGCCTCTCAAATGGTGGTGGAGCCGGAGATTTTTGTCAACGTCAGCAGGCCCCGCCCGGTGGCTGTCTACGTGCTGGGCGCCGTCTCCCAGCCCGGATTGTATACGGTTCAACCAGGCCTGCTTACCTCCCAGCAGGCCGGTTTTGCCAGCCTGGAAGCCGCCAGAGGGGGTGAGGGCGGCGGGGGCGCGGGAGCAGTCAGTCTCGGGCAGATGGGCGGCATCACCAGTGTCCTGCCGCAGTTCAGCAGCGGTGGCGGCGGGGGCGGGGTAGGCGGAGTTGGCGGCACCGCTGCTGCCAGCGGGCAGGTATCTCCTGCGCTCCCGGCTGTGGCGCAATTGACCCTGCTGACGGCGCTCCAGCTGGCCGGAGGACTGAGAGATGATGCCGATGTTCGCACGATTCAGGTAACCCGAGCGCACCAACACGAGGTGCTGCGGGCGGATTTATGGAGGCTCTTCTACGACGGGGACAGCAACCAGGACATTGTCCTGCAGGACCGCGACACCATCTTCGTGCGCACAGGCGGGGCAGCTCACGATGCGCTGGCGCTCGGGCTCACCGGAGACAGGCAGAGGCGGGTTCGCATCTGGGGAGCGATCAAGGCTCCGGGCGTGTATCCGATTCAGCCCGGCGACGATGTCTACTCCATCCTAGCCAAAGCAGGCGGTTTCACCGAGGTCGGCATGCAGGGCTCCGTGCTCGTCAGCCGACTGCAGAAGGACGGCACTGTGAAGGTGCACCGGGTGGGCACGCCGGGCAGCAAAATTCCAGGCAACAAATACCTGCCGTTCTTTTTGAGGCGCAGCGAGGAGGAAGCGCGATCATCCGTCCGCGACGGTGACGTCATAGTCGTGCAGGAGTCAATCGCGCGCCGCCTGGCCCCCAAAGTCGGTATAGCGCTGGTGACGTTCGTAGCCGCGTTCCTTCTCTTATATGC
>CAYPBX010000079.1:0-4339 GCA_964409075.1 uncultured Candidatus Obscuribacterales bacterium | reverse complement strand
GACAAGAGCCAGTCCAATGCAATCAATACAAGGCCTTTTGGCCTGTAAGCAAAGCTTTGATCGTTTGACAGGTATGGTAGAAAGGTATGTGAGAGGCACACCAGGGGGCTTAGCTAGTTTTTGCCCATGAGCTTAAGTAAGCTGCTTACACCAGCAGTTCTCAATATTCTCAAGCTGACCCTTCCGGTGCTTTTGTTTACCGGTGTTGTGGCCACAGCCCTGAAGTATATAGGCACAAAAGAGCAGATTTACACCTCCTCGGCCCGGTTATGGATGCAAGCCAAGATCACGTCCTTTGCCCAGGAGCAGGGGCTGGGAGCGTACCTGCCTCTCATGGCCTTCTACCACAGCCCGATTAATACAGCAGCCGAGCTCATGAAGTCCGAGAAGGTTATTGCCGAGGCAATCACGCTCTTGAAGATCAGGCTGCCCGAGGAGAAGATTCCGCCTGCCGGACAGATTGCCTCAGGCATATCCGCCGTTCCCAAGAAGGAGACCGACATTCTGCAGGTCAGCTACAGCGATGCAGACCCCCAAAAGGCACAGATGGTTCTCGAGGCAGTGCTTGACGGCTTTGTGAAGCTAAACAGCAGCCAGAGCGCCAGCAACGCTACCGAGAGCCGTAAGTTTCTGGAGCATCAGCTCAAGCAAGCCTATCTCAAGCTCATGGCCTCGCGCAACAAGATGGCAGAGTTTCAACGCAAGCACAATCTCCCTGATGTGCCCACCCAGGTGAGCACGCTGGTCGGGCAGATCGCCGGATCGGAATCAGAGATAAACGGCCTCAAGATCGAGCGCCTCAAGCACGAGAACCTGATGAGCTACCTGGAAGGTCAGATGGGCACGGCCCTGGAAGGCTCAGACGGCAGCAGCATAAGCACTGCCTTTCTGGTCGACTCGTTACGCCAGCGGCTTCTAACTCTGCAGCTTCAATACGCCAGCCTGAGCTCAAAGCTCAAAGAGAGCCACCCGCTCATGAAAAGGCTCAAGCTGCTCGTGGAAGAGACGCGCAAGGAGCTGGCCAACCATTCAAGCGACAGCCCGCAGCTGCCCGCCGTGACGCTCACCCCGTCTCTTTTGCCGTCCGCATACGGTTCTGCCCGGAGCGCCGGCAGCCTGACCAGCGCTGGCCCCTTACTGCCAGCCTCGCTCTTTACAGGACCCAATGGCAGATCGGCTCAGATGGCAGGCTGGCCTGGAATACCGCGGGGCTATGGAGGAACGCCGAACCCGGCCGGCATGCGCAACTCGCTGCCAGGCCTGCCTACATTGACCGGCCTGGCAGTGCCACCATCGCCGGTTATCGCCTCTCTGGCCAGCCGAGGCACCATGATGTCCGGCATGAGCCCGTCCGACCCGACTTTGCTCAGCTCAGCACTGGAGCAGGCCAGAATGAATCAAATCGGCCTGCAGACAGAGCTGGACGCCCACCAGGCAGTCCTGGAATCCGCAAAGGAGCAGCTCTTGAACATGCCGGATCTGCAGGCTCAGTTTGCAGACCTGATGCGAGAGGTGGATCTGGCTCAGGGAGCTGTCGCCGACTTCGAGCAGCGCTTGTATGCGGCAGGGCTCCTGGAAGCGGTCGCCGCCTCCACCAGCCACATTCAGATTGTCGACAACCCTAACCTGCCTGGTGGGCAACCACAGTCCAAAATGGAGCTGGCCCAGGTGCTGGCGGTTGTGCTTGGGCTGGTTCTGGGGGCGGGCAGCTACTTTGGCATCGAGTTTCTCAACCCGAGAATCCGCTCGGCTAAAGCTGCCCTGCAGCTCCTGCCCCTGCCTGCAGCCGGGTACATCAAGCTGTCCAAGGATATCGATGACAGCGACAACGAGCTGGCGATGAGCCGTTTGCGCCTGGCCTTGAAGCCGGCTGTAGATGATGGCAGGAGGAGGATCATCATCTCCAGCCCCGGAGCCGGCGACGGCAAAAGCTCGGTGGCGCTCGGTCTGGCCTGGAGCATGGCCAATTCCGGAAAGAAAGTCTGCCTGATAGACACTGATTTTGCTGCTCCCACCCTGCACGAGTCGCTTTCTGTCAAGCGCAGCCCCGGCCTGGCAGAGTTACTCTCGCAAGAGGCTGTCCAGGAGGAGGGGCTGGTTCTGAGCATTGATGAGCGTCTCGGCTTTCTGCCCGGCGGGGCGCGGGATCTTCCGGAGGGCGCTCTCGAGTCGCAGAAGTTCCGCAATCTTGTAAGCAAGCTGGAGGAGGAGTTCGATGTCCTGATTTTCGACACCCGCCCGGTCATGCAGTCAGCAGGAGCGCTGGCTCTGCTTGAGGACACTTGCCTACTGGTTGTTGTCGTACGGCTCAAGCACACCATGCGCGAGGCGCTGCAGTTTCTCGCCACCCAGCTTGCCGGTCAAAGACATATCGAAGGCGCAGTCGTGCTTGCAGATGCCGACGAACAGGCAGTCGCCAGCACGGCGGCAGGACCAGGAAAGGAAAAGGCACAGGCCGAGGAAGAAGAGTCCATCTGGTAGCTCCAGTCTTTTGAAAAGCAGGTGGCTGAGCCTCAAGCCTCAAAACGCACCAGTTAAACATTCTCCGCATATTCTGCGGTGGTTATAGCGCCTATTCGCCGCATCTGATTATACAATTCACCGCAAAATGTGCGGCAAAGGATTAGGTCGTGGCACTGAATTACCGGACCCGTAAGTGTCCCGGCAGAGATAAAATTACTCCAGAATGTCGCTCGCCTTCAGGGCAAGGCAACGATCGACACCTTGTCCGACAACAGGATTTTATTCAAGCACGGCAGAAATTTTAGCCCGCCCGTCGCTCAAGCTCCTGCTGGTCGAGTAGCCAGCTTTCGAGGGTCCGTACCTCTCTCGCGCTAAGCGGCAGTTTCCCATCCTGATAGGCGTAGCGTGCGTCTTCGAGATCACGGTAGTAGCTATCCCGTGTCAGTACGCGGCCGTCCGGCAATGTTATCTCTTTGACTGGAACGTTTATGAATTCCTGGCTCACAATTGGCGCGATCCATTGACGCACCAGAGTTCCAACTGGCACCTTCTTGTAGTCAGCAATTTGCAATAGCTGATCCATTAGCTCCTCGTCAGCTCGAAACTGCACGATTCCCCGCTCAATGACTCGTTGGCGCGCTTCCTTGCGTGCTTTTTCTAGCCGCTTTCGATTCTGTGCTGATATTGGTGTCATTGTCTAATCCTCTTCTCAAACTCGTGCTGGTACCGCTTTGTGGCTTCACTCGCGTGAAAGACATACAATCTGTCAGCGAAAAACTCGATGCCGATCTCCAACAACCTGCTTCCTAGCGTGAATCCCACAAGCATCACACGGTCGTTTCCTCGCTCGCTCGGTTGCATGTCGCAATCAACGGCCGTGTCAGATGCCATCACTTGCTCAACTTCTTCCCTGGTCACGCCGTTCTTGGCCAGGTCTTCGTCGTTGAAACTCAGCGGTTCAGTGGTCACTAGTAGTATTTTGTAGTACGTAGAGGGAAAAGTCAAGCCTGGGTGATCATCGCCGGCAGGTCTATGACTGAGTCTGGGCTGCCTGTCCCCCCTGATCGACGATCATTACGACCCATATGGCATTCCCGGACTGGACTCAGTTATTTGGAAGCCAAAAACTTACAGCAGCTCTTCTTGATCGGCTCACCCACCGCTGCCACATCATCGAGATGAACGGCAAGAGCTATCGCTTCAAGGAAAGTCTTCGCCAAAAACGTGCTGCCTGAATCATGGAAGGATACACACAAAGTCGTTATCAATATCACAAACACATGGTGTGCACAGGTACTTTTTGCTCACATGCCATCTCTGCTTCTTTGCCGCGGCAACCAGTTCTCTCAGTACGCCTCTCCAATTGGTCGTCTCTGGTCTGTCAAAGCAGATCTGAGACTTTTGTAGAACACGCTTGCACAAATCACAACACTGAAACATCTGAACCTTTAGCATTATTGCCCATCTCGTTCTAGGCTCAACCGAGCACCGGAGGTAACAATGCCTATTTACACCGCTCGACAACCAGGGTGGCCCCATTTTCGGTTAGCGCAGTGGCTCCATTTTCGGTTGACAAAAACAAAAGCAGTCGGTTAAGCGAGTTCGACTGGCCACTCATAATCAAAGCTATCGTCAAGAGAATCTACTGTCTGGTGCTCTTTGCAAGACACAGAAGGTCACTCTTATCATAGAGCCGATTACGGCATTCAGCCTCTACTTTGAAGTGAATACAAAGATTTTGCATAGTTCATGGAAGCTCTGTCAATCAGGTATAGCGCCAATGCCCAAGAGCTGTAATGGCAAAACTTGCCTGAGGAGCACCTCAAGCACACCATGCGCGAGGCGCTGCAGTTTCTCGCCACCCAGCTTGCCGGTC
>CAYPBX010000078.1:2578-8657 GCA_964409075.1 uncultured Candidatus Obscuribacterales bacterium | reverse complement strand
GGAAGAGCTGCTGTCCACAGCAATGATCTGTAGGTTCATGCCAGGCGAACCGAGAGTAAAACCGCAGCGGCTGAGAAAGTCGGCTGTCCAGCCGCCGGTCTCTGCTATCTGGTAGGCTTGCGATCTGGTTTCTGCCTGCGCTATCTCCTGGGTGAGCTTCTGCACCACGCCGGTGGTAATCAGGTAGCGGGCTGGCATGAGCGCCAGGTCGAAGAGTGGCAGGAAGATGAACATCACAAAGATCAAAAGAGCAGGTGCAAACTCAACGATTGCGTTTCCCCTGCCCGTACGATTTAGAATTGTCATAGTCGCTCCCTTCTATCGATACCCGCGCCTGCTGTATTGATTACGCACAGCCGGCAGCAATTAGGAGCGGGGAGTGGACTGAGGGGCCGATCTGCTGGCTGCGCTCTCATAGGCAGAGCTTCCGGCTCGTGGGTCCGAGCCGGAAGCGCAACTGCCTGAGTTATGGATTTTCTCTAGCCGCCGCTGGCCAGGCGGACTGCCAGGTTGGCATCCGGCATGCCGAAGCCATAGTATGGTGTCCACACACCAGCTGATGTTCTGAAGCAGCTTGCTCTCAATATGCTCTGCACTGCCACGTTGGGCAGAGCTGGATTAGCGTTCCAGACCAGGGCTGCAATCGAGGCTACAATCGGAGAGGAGAAGGACGTGCCGTCGACCGTGCTTACGTTGCCTGAACGATCGGTGCAGACGATGTCCTTGCCAGGTCCCGTAAAGGTGATGCTGCTACCCCAGTTCGAGAAGTCGGTCAGCGTCATGCTGTTGTCCAGTGCAGAGACAACATTCAGGTACGGAACCGGCGGGTTGGGATCGAACGCCCCGTCGTTGCCGGCCGAGATGAATATGAGCCCGCCCTTGACGTAGTGAAACTCCTGGAAGAAGATATGCAACGGAGCGTGCAGGGCGGCGTTGGTGAATCCCACAGGCGGGACGGCGCCGTAGCTTATGTTGACGATTCTAGCACCGGCAGAGAGCATGTTGAGCATGCCGGCCATGATGGCGATGTCGTCGGTGAAGCCGTCGGAGCCGGCAATCTGCACTGGATAAACTGTAGCTGAAGGTGCAACGCCGGCGACATTGAAGCTGTTGTTGGCTGTAGCTGCGGCAGTGGTGGCGACGATGGTGCCGTGCCCCTGCACGTCAGTCTGGGCTCCACCGCTTAAAGCTCCGCCGATGGCGCCGAACAGATCGCCGATCGGACCGGGTCCGCCCAGGACTGTCATTCGGGCAGCCCAAGTAGTGGCGTTGTAGCCTTTTTCGGTCTTGCCGGAAAGATCACCAACAGAAGCCTGGCAACCGGAGTCAAATATGGCTACTCGTGTGCCGCCGCCTCGGGTGCGGTCCCATGCCCGCGGGCAGTTGATGGCGCTCAGGTGCCACTGGCTCGTGAAGTTGGGATCATTGGGAATCCAGTGCGGGCCGTATTTGTAATTACGACTGATAGCTCTGAAATTCTTATCTTGTTTGAGCTTTTTCTCGGTCTCTTCGAGCTTGCCCTTCTCGGTCCTGACGATGAGAACCTTGAGCCTGCCTTCGCCCATGGTGCCGATGACGGTTCCCTTAACATCTTTGAGGGCTTTCTCGACCTCTTCGTCCTCAGCTTTGACATTTGGCATGATAAGGAGAAGATCCTGATCGTAGCCAAGATAGCGCTGCGCTCTTGGTGTGGGCCGCTTAGACGGCATGCGCAGCTTGTTGTGATCCTCAGCCAGCGCGGCATTGCTCCCGAGGACATTCAGTCCTATCGTGAGGCAAAGCGCAGCACCGATGGCCTTTTGAAACTTTGTCCAGGCCTTTCGCCAATTGTCTTGCATGTGAGTAACCTCCAGAATGTTAACCCGAACGTCTTGTTTGTTGTTGATTGAGGGCAGATTGATGCCTGCTATCCGGCACTACGACCGCCGCCAGGAAATTAGGCGGTAGAGACTTATGCCAGTGGCTCTGTGGGCGGTGGCGCCGCCTTCATGACAGGATCTCTAACCTATGAGAAAGCAGGTGAGCAAGAGTGGGCCTGCTGAAGACATCTGGCGCAAGCCGCTTTGTTTGCAGAGCTGTCAGGGAATAGGCAGGCGGCTTTCTCTATTTTGATCAAGAGATTTCAACCTGTAGGCCAGGGCGGTAACCCTCTTGGCGGAACGCTGGTTCCTGACGGCAATCGCCAGGGCCTTGGGCTGCCCGACAATCACCACCAGGCGCTTGCCTCGGGTGACGCCGGTATAAAGAAGATTGCGCTCAAGCATCACGTAATGCTGGGTGGATAGAGGAATCACTACAGCCGGATACTCGGAGCCCTGAGACTTATGAATAGTGGCGGCGTAGGCAAGAGAAAGCTCGTCCAGGTCGTTGAAATCATATCTGACTCGTCGGCTGTCGAAATCAATCCACAAGCTACTCTCCTCGCTATCGATACTTTCTATCGTGCCGATGTCGCCGTTGAAGACCTCTTTATCGTAGTTGTTCACTAGCTGAATTACTTTGTCGCCTGTGGCAAAGGTCGAGCCGAATCTGGAAATCTGGGCACCGCTGCTGGTATTGAGCCTCTGCTGCAGATCGATGTTCAGCGATCTGGTGCCGAGCCCGCCTCGGTTCATAGGCGTGAGCACCTGAATGTCCTTGATTGGATCGAGCCCGAAGCGCTCTGGGATTCGTGTGCACACCACCGCGATCAGCTTCTCCTTGATCTCCTCCGGGCTCTCTGCCGGGATCAGGTAAAAGTCGGTCAGCTCCTTGTTGTCCGGTTGTTTGAGCGGCATCTGACCTTTGTTGATGCGGTGCGCATTTACGATGATGTGCGAGGATGCCGCCTGGCGGAATATCTCAGTAAGCCTGACGGTCGCAATCACTCCGGAGGCGATGATATCGGCAAGGACGGATCCTGGTCCGACGGAGGGCAGCTGATCGACATCTCCCACCAGGATCAGAACCGCTGGGTCGGCAATTGCTCTAAGTAGCTGGTTCATCAGCACCACGTCGATCATGGATGCTTCATCGACAACAATTAGATCAGCTACGAGCGGATTGTCTTTGTTGCGCTTGAAGCCGCCTGTTGCCGGATTGAACTCCAGGAGGCGATGGATGGTCTTGGCGACAAGCCCGGTGGCTTCTGCAAGTCTTTTGGCTGCACGCCCAGTTGGAGCGCACAGAAGGACCTCCACTTGCTTGGCAGTCACGATTTGCAAAATGCTGTTGACCAGAGTCGTCTTACCTACACCTGGCCCGCCGGTCATTACAAGTACTTTGCTCTTGAGAGCAAGCTTTATAGCCTCTGCCTGAGAGCTGGAGAGAGAGATGCCTGTCCTGTCCTCTACCCAGACGATTGCTTTGCCGGGATCGATGGAGGCCCAGGGACTCCCGCCGGCGGCAAGACGTTTGAGATTTTCAGCCACTCCGGCCTCGGATCGATAGAGCGAAGCCAGGTAGATGAGGCTTTGCCCCTCGATCTCATCTCTAATCAGGTTGCCAGTCTTAAGCTCGGCTGTCACTGCCTGCTTGATAATCTCTGCTTTGATCTCAAGGAGCCTGGATGCCTGCTCTACAAGATCTTCGTCAGGCAGGGCGCAGTGGCCTTCGCTCCCCAGCTCCTGCAAGGTATGCCTGACCCCGGCCTGTGCTCTCATCAGCGAATCTTTGGCGATGCCCAGCTTCAAGGCGATGGTGTCGGCTGTTTTAAATCCGATACCATGTATGTCTAGGGCCAGGCGGTAAGGGTTTTCTGTAACCCTGGAAATTGCTTCTGCCCCATAAGTTTTATAGATGCGCACAGCCCGGGCAGTGCCTACGCCGTAGGACTGGAGAAAAACCATTATCTCCCGGATCAGCTTCTGCTCTGCCCAGGCGCTTATGATTTTCCGCACACGACCGGGTCCTATGCCTGGCAGCGCTTGCAGGCTCTCCGGGCTGGTTTCGATTATGTCGAAAACCTGTTCGCCAAAGGCCCGGACAAGCTTACCGGCAAAGTGAGGGCCGATGCCGCGGATCATTCCCGAGCCCAGGTATTTCTCGATCCCTGCCAGCGTCGTTGGCGGGACCACGGTCAGCCTGGATGCCTTGAACTGCAGTCCCCAGTTACGGTCGTTGTGCCAGATCCCCCGGCACTCGATGAACTCGCCCGGCGACACCGAGGCGGCGCTACCGACGACGGTGATGAGGTCCAGGTGCCCCCGGGCTTTGATGCGCAGGACACAAAATCCGCTCTCCTGGCTGTGGAAGGTGACGCGCTCGATCGATCCGGAAAGCGACTCCTCAGCCAGGGTTGCTTTGCTGGAGCCTGGGGCGGTCTTCTTGGTAGGAGGCATGGTAGAAGCTTCGATCTGGAGATCTCCTGTCAGTGCCTGTTGTCAGCATATGTCTGCTTCGCTGACTGAGGGCATTATGGCAACTGATGCGCTGCCGCGCATGTGAAGCCCTTCAGGTGGGCAATTGATGCTGGGCAAGTGTGGATTCGAGTTTTCACATGATTTTCACACAGCCTACCTATGATCCGATTATCAAAGCGCATTCGTAAATGGTCACCGTAAGGCGAGTGTCATGGCCGGAGGGGCAGGGAGCGGCTGTATGGTGCCGAGCGGCTTGCCACGCATTTCCCTGCGAGGCGCCACACAACCGCTCCCTGGCAACGCAGACACCCGGGAGTGAATGTTTACGCGCTTTATAAGGGCTGTATGAGGAAACGAACATGAGCATCATTCAACGAGCCAAGGAGATTGCCGCCGATTTAATCGATACAGCTGCCTGGGTTCTTCAGCGCCTGGAGGTTCCTTCCGAGCTTGCTAGGCTAGAGGAGGCTATCGGCAGCACCGGGGAGATCATCGCGCCGGTGTGCCCGGGCGGCACGGGGCAGGTTATGATCGTTCTTTCCGGCTCCCGTCACACCTTCGGTGCCAAGGCGGTAGATTCAATGCAGGAGTTCCAGCGCGGCGAGAAGGTAAAAATTGTCCAGGTCGGCCAGAGCATCATGTATGTGGGGCGGCCGACAGCCATCGAGACTGGTTGTGTATCCTCTGCCCGAGAGCCTGACCGGGACAGCGAGTTGCCTGAGTAGCAGTGCGAGTAATCCGGTGGAGAGGTTATGCACAACCTCGACTCTGCACCTGTTAATCCGACCGACTCCTGGGAGTCTTGATACTGTGAATCAGGGAGATGATCTCTGAAAAATGCTTCAGGTAGCCGAATGCGGTTGCGCGGACATCAGCCAGCATTAATGCGCGGCTCTCGAGGTTATTGATTGTCAGATCTCTCCGCCCGGGGCGCAAGCCGAGAAGCTCGTCCACCTGGAGATTCCACAGCCGGCTGTTGCTGCTCTTTCTGAGAAGCCCCAGATGGATCCATTTGGTGATGAGCTCCTCGCGTCTGGTCCTTCCGGTTGCGGAGCCGGACGGAGCGCTATTCAAGTATTGCCAGAGAAATTCCGGATAAGCGTTGCTCCTGGATCCCGGGCGATCGAAGATAGGACTCAACATGGTTGGCGCACCTGTGCTCTTGCGCCTCTCTCCCGCCTGCAGGCGCAAAGCCAGAGAAGCTATGCTGGCTTGGGCAGCACCTCCGGTGAGCTCCAGTAGATCTCCGGTGTTCTCTATGCCGGTGCTGCGAGCCATATCCAGCGAGTTGCCCAGAGCGGCCCCCAGCGCGCCGCTGACGATATTGGCTACGGAATTGTACTTGATGGCGCGGTCCCGGCGATCTTCCAGAAACTCTCGCACTAGATTTGTATGCGCTATCTCGTGATCGATTGCCGATGTCACCTCCTGAAGCTTGAGCATGGCCGAGAGCAGCGCCAGCACCAGCTCGTGCTTTATGCTCAGCATCTCGAGGCGGATGTCGGCCGGCGAAACACCGGCGGTGCCGTCCTGCAATTGGAGGAGTCTTTCAATATCGGGTATCAGCTGCAGGTGGGTGGCCAGTCGCTTTGTATCGGCAGAGAGCAAGTCAGCTGCTCCCGACGCCGGGGTAGGAATGGCCGGACTGGCTTCTGGTGCGGCTGTCTGTCCATAGCTTGCCTGACTGCAGGCGATGCTGGTTGTAATCGAAATGGCTGGGACAAATGGGACGGTACCAC
>CAYPBX010000078.1:2013-2568 GCA_964409075.1 uncultured Candidatus Obscuribacterales bacterium | reverse complement strand
AAAGAAATGCCCGGAAGACCCCCGATCAGGAACAGCCATACCCGGGCACCAGGCGTGGTGCGGATAGAATTCTTGTTTTGCTTTGCTGTAGCTCCTCAATGGTGTGCGGTTTGGATCCCGAACTATAGCCCAGGGGAAACCGGGCAGAACATCATATCGGCAGCTCTTACAGTGTCGGATCTGCAACTATTCACTGCTCTTGCATTCATTCGTCTGTTCCTTGTTATGGCAAGAGATGCGCGACGGCGCCGCCGATATTACTTGTAAATCTAAGACTTGTACAGAGGGTGGGTCTGCCCGTTCAAATCCAGGTGGTTTCGATCCTGAACCTGTTGACCAGCCAGGCGCTCTCCTTCCTGCGCAGAGAAAGGAGCACGGTGGCTCGGCCGCCTTCGAAGATTACAGTCCATATGCAGCGGAATACCGGGTCGCTTCCCCTGCGCTTCAGCCTGTAAACTCTCAAGTTGGAGCTGTCGCATGCCAGCACCTGGCCGAAGCGTCTGGCGTAGGCTTCAAACTGTCTGCGCGTGGTGACCGGTCGTGATCTCAACCAGC
>CAYPBX010000078.1:0-2003 GCA_964409075.1 uncultured Candidatus Obscuribacterales bacterium | reverse complement strand
CGGGTGATGGTGAGCGAGGTGTCGGCGGACTCTCCAGCGGCCGAGTCTGGGGTCTGCTCTGCGGATAAGCTCCTGGTGATCCCATCCGCGCACAATGCTCTCCACTGTCTGGCCGGCAAGCTCTTTCAATCCTTCAGTTGTGGAAGCTGTCGGGGGTGACATCATGTGCTCTCGTTAGCGGCGTCAGCGCGAAGGCAAAGCTCGGCGAGCAAACCGGCCCTGCTGCTTGACTACCTGCCGAGATTGCTTTTGCCAGCCGGGCTGGATTCTCATCAGATTAGATAGTATATGTGACACTTTTGTGGCATAAGCTTGCCGACCATGGGAATTACCGTAATGAAGACCTCTGATCTGCCACCCTGCCTGTCGGGTACAATCGTGCAACGGCAGGCAACAGCTCATCTGCGCGGCAGCTCAAGGTGGCAAACCGATACATATTACTGCTCATATCTTCCTTGCTCTCCGTTTCTACCGCCGGAGGCCAGGGTGAGCAGCTGCCGCCAGTCGAGCCTGAGATGCTGGTGCTGGTAAGGCAGCTGCGAGTATCCTGGCTGTTCCGCCGGGCAGATAGTCGGTTGCTTGCAGGATCTCAGGCGGGAGTGCATCTGCCTGGTTGTCAGGCAGGGCGCACCCGGTTGGCCGGCCACTTTAATTCGAAACCAGAGTAAGAACATATCCTGGAGTGGCTAAAATCAGGCTCTTAAGACTCGACAGCATAACGATTGCCGCACTGGCTTCCAGGGAATAGTTTTCTTGCGGCTGCTTTTCTCAGGACAGGCCAGTGAAGATGAAGCCAAAGCTCATCTGTCTTCATTTGTTGACCCGTCTCATGCTCTTGCTGGGACTGGTGGTCACTTCGACCTGCATGCCAGCTCCGGGGGCGGAGCCTGGTGACAGGGCAGACAGTCGCGATCCCAATCGTCCTATAAGGGACAAATGGGCGCTGGTTGTAGGTATCGGCAAGTTTGAGCACGAGGATATCCCCGCGCTCAAGTGGGCAGCCAAGGATGCCCGCGACTTTCGTGACTTTCTGGTCCGGGAGGCTCACTTTGCCCCCGATCATGTGCGCCTTCTGCTGGATGATAAGGCAACCGAACGGAGAATCGTCTCGGAGCTGGGCAACAGATTTCTTGCCAGGGTAGCCAAGCCTGACGATCTTGTAGTTTTGTATTTCTCCACCCATGGTAGTCCTTCCCAGCTGGACATAAGGGGGTCTAATTTTCTTGTCGCTCATGATTCTGACCCGCAGGATCTCTTCACCACAGGCATTGAGATGGATAAAGTCCTGGAAGCCATGCGGCAGCGAATTTTGAGCGATCGCATCCTTCTGGTTCTGGATGCCTGCCACAGCGGTGCGGCCGGTGAATCTGCCAAGGGGATTACCCGGGCGGCCAACTTCAATGCCGAGGCGCTCATGCAGGGCTGCGGGCAGCTGGTCATCTGCTCGAGTGAACCAGGTGAGCGCTCCTGGGAGTCGAAGCGGTACAACAACGGCATCTTCACCAGGAAACTCATAGAGGGGTTGCGCTGCCGAGGAGCCGGGACTCGCCTGGGTCAGGCGTTCAGCTTTGCCCGCCAGGCAGCAGCTTACGAGGCCCAGGAAGATTATGCCACCAGGCAGAATCCGGTGCTCAAGAGCCGCTGGGACGGCAACGAGCTTGTGCTGGCAGCGCCGCCGGCAGCGCCTCAGGCTGTTCCTCAGTCGGTGAGGGCAATGCTGGAGGCCGACAGCACCGTGTCAAAAGATAAGACTCCCTCGGTGGCTAAAGTTTCTGTCAAGACACCGTCCTTGCTTGCTGATCCGCTTCAACAAGGCATAAATCTTTACCGGCGCGGAGACTACGGCTCGGCGGTCGATTATCTCAAGCAGGCTGTTAATGGTACCGCTGCCGCAGATGCCGATGCGCACTACTACCTGGCCAACGCCTTGATGAAGGTAAACAATGTGGCAGAAGCTACAAAGGAGTATAGCCGGTGTTACAGTCTCAATCCCAAAGGTAACG
>CAYPBX010000077.1:0-8657 GCA_964409075.1 uncultured Candidatus Obscuribacterales bacterium | reverse complement strand
GTATGTACCCGTGCGCCTCTTTTAGATTTAAGAAATTGCCGACTACCGCCCCTGCCAGCGGCTCTACATTGATACGGTGAGCTGCCTGGCTGAAGAGGCAGGCGTCCCAGTCATACATCTGCAGGTAATGCCCCACCAGCGATCGAGCCGCCACCGGCGCCTCGTCGTCGCTGCCAGCCTGGATAGCGTAGGTAGGCGTCACGAAGCGGAATTTCAGCATCCCTTCTGCTTCGTGCAAACAAGCAGGGGCATGTGCAAGAAAGAACTCCCTGAGGAGCTTGAGGTTGGCAACGGTTGTATTAGCTTGCCTCATGAACCGATACGCTGATCCCCTGGAATCCGCCGTTGATGCCAGGCTCTGAGAGATTGGATAAGCATCGGTCATCTCAAAGCCTCATGAGAGCTGCTCGGCCACACAGCGCTATATATTAGCGGGACATCCCTTGAGCGCGCAGAAAGAGCTGCTTATTTATCCATAAGCAGCCTTGATGTCATGGGAGCGGCTCTCCGTCCATCTCAGCTGTCATGATGCCGCTGCCGCGCCTGGTCTGGTATTGAGCGAGGTCGGCTGGAAAGATCAGATCGCAAGCCCAATCGATGCCGATGCGAATCCTGTCTTGCAGGCGAGGCTGCTTCATAAGGTAGGCATTGCGGCGGATTAACCAGGGGAGAAAGCCTGCCATATTGATGCCCCGAATGGATGAAACAGCTACTCTGTGCCCGATCTGGCACATTGTACCCAGGCTCTCGAAGGTAAATGGCTTCTTCGATCTGCCGGTAATCTCGGCAAGAATGTTTCGCGCAACCCTCTTACCCTGAGCTATGGCATGCTGCGCGGTCGAAGGATAGGGGCGACCTGTCTTGCTGTCGATCGCTGAGGCACAATCTCCGACAGCCCATACTCCCTTCTGGTCAACAACCTGGAGATACCGATCGACAATTATGCGGAAGCCTTGTTTTGGCAGTTTCAGGCGCTCAATAAGCGGTGCAGGACCGTTGCCTGGGGTCCACACCAGAGTCCTGGTCACTACTGTGCTACCATCCTCCAGCCTTACCGTTTCCCCATCGTAATCGACGACACAGGCGTTGGTTCGAATCTCTACCTGGCGCTGGGTCAGCTTCCTCTGTGCGTAGGCGCGCAGATTGAAAGGCAGCTCCGGACAAATAAGCGATTTTGCGTGCACCAGTATTATTCTCAGGTCACGCAAGTTCAGGTGCCGATATTGAGGGATGACCTGGCGCAGGAAATCATTTACTGCGGCGGCTGTCTCCGTACCAGCGAAGCCACCACCAGCTACCACAACTGTCAGATATGGCGTATCCGGGCAGCATTCAAACTCAGCTTCCTCCAGATTGGAAATCAGGTGGTTCTTCAGCTTGATGGCATCAGATATGGTGCGCATAGTGATAGCATGCCTGCGCACGGATTCCAGACCGAAAAAATTGGTTACGGTGCCCAGAGCAATTATCAGGTGATCGTACTTCAACGAATGCTCGTGGCGAGCGCCATGGTCGACCGTCACTATCTTCTTGACAAGATCAATGTCTGTCACAACTCCTTCCAGGAAGGTAACATTCTTTAGAATGCTGCGCGCTGAGCTGGTGATGCTCTTCGGCTCCAGACTGCCACCGGCAACCTCTGGCAGCAGCGGCGTAAATAGAAGGTAATTGTCTCTACTTATCAATGTTGTAGAGAAGCTCGCCCGCATCGACACTGCCCGGTCGAGCTCCATGGCGGCCTGAAAGCCGCCAAAGCCGCACCCGAGTATGACTATTCTGACGTGTTCAGGCATCGCTGAATGAAAGATGCCGATGGCAGCAATCCAGAGTGTCACTTTGCCGGAACATCATTATGCCTGAGAACATCTCACGGTGCCAGCCGGGCGCTGTCCATGCCTATGGGCAGCATCGCCTCAGCCCGATCACGCCGTAAGCGCTTGAGCAAAATCCGGACAGCAGCGACGGTAAATCGATGCCAACCGGTTCCTTCAAGAGGCTCGTTGCCATCTCGTATGTAGTCCAGACCTTGCCTGCAAGTCAAACCCCCGGCGTTAACGCCGGGGTCTCCTGCGGGCGATGATAGGCCGAATAGGAGCAATTAAAGGCATAATAATGTCTTATAGTCCACAAAGATGGAAATGCCGATGGCTAACTGGCAATCACAAAGTTCACAGTACCTCTCCCTGGATCCGGTCTCATCGGTTCCGGACGAGAGGCGCCTGAGGCAGATGCACACCCTTGCCAGGGAGAACAAGGGCAAGATTGTTCAGCAACCCTTCAGGGCTCATGAGCATGGAGCATCTTTCCACCTGACAGCGACCGTTCAGGAAGGGACAGGCGAGGAGTCGTGGATTCTTTACAAGGGAGAGGGCGCGCAGGGTGGTGTCGAGTGGACGCTCAACTATACCGATATCGATTACATTTTTGATTTTCTTTGTATGTCTGCAAGTCAGGCAGCCCATCAGGTGAAGCCGGCAGCCGAAACGGATAAGGCTCGCCAGGCAGAGGCCCAGAGCGCGAGCTTCAGTTCCGCCGGGAAGGAGAGCCGCCTTGCCGATCTTAAACCCGGGGAGAACCAGCCGAACGTGCTCCTTGGTCAGATTCTTGTCGATTCAGGCATGCTCACACCCTCGGACCTGGACAGAGCGCTTGAAGTGCAAGAGCTGGTGAGGGCAGGCAAACTGGACTCCTGGGAGGCGACCGGCCATTTGAAAAGGGCGCTTGCGAATATGGAGAAAATCCAGGCATCCGAGGCAAAGAGCAAAGGAGCAAGTCGAGAGCGGGTCGAGAAGGGGGTAGAGTTGCTCAAGCGGGCCGGGCTGATCACGGAGGAGGATATTCAAAATGCAGTCATCTCCGAGCTGGGCGGTCATGTCGGCAAAATTCTTGTCGCCAGCGGCAGGATCGACCAGAATACCTTCGATGCCGCCGTCGAGTGCCAGTCCATGCTCGAGGGCGGGATGATCAGGACCGAGCAAGCCATTATTGCGCTGCACTACTCCAGTCGCATGCGCGTCGGCTTTAAAGAGGCTCTCGAGGAGACAGCGACTCAGACGTAGAGCGCCAGCCTGGCACAACTTGAATTATTGCCGATGATATCTTCAGGAAAACTGTGCCGATGAAGTTTTTTGTTTACCTTATTGGGGTCTTGGCTGTCGTCCTGGTTGTTGGTCCAGCCGATTCTGCCGATCCGGAGCCTGCCAGGGAGAGGTGGAGCCAGCTTTATTTCTCCGGGCAGATGGCTTATGAAAAGAAGGATTACGGGCAAGCGGAGAGGCTTTTCAATGAGGCGCTCAAGGAAGCTGAGAGTGGCAATTACGATGGGCTAATCGGTATGACCCTCTTTAACCTGGCGCGCACCTATCACCAACAAAATCAATATGACAAAGCCGAGCCGCTTTACAAGCGTGCCTTTGATCTTTACAACAGTGCACGGCGGAGGAACAGCTTTTACGGTATCTATGTTTTGAAAGGTTACGCGAAGCTCCTGCGCGAGACAGGGAGGCCCGGCAAGGCCAAGAAGATCGAGGCGCTAATTCAGCAGTAGTTGCCAGATCGGCTCGTACCGTTGGGCTTTCCCTTACAGCCCTTATCCCGTTCGTGGGCCGGTATGCTGTTTTGAGCATCGGCAGCTGATGCTATAACTTGGCAAGCCTGAGGGTAATTGAGTCGACAATCTCCTCGCAGCGTCGTTCGCATTCTTCTTGGCTCCAGTCGAATTCCGGCTCGGAGACTGTAACGAGGACCTCTACGCCGGAAGGGTGGCGGGCCCAGCTTATGGCCAGGTAGTAATCGAAGGTTTTGAGCGCACTGTCCCGTAGAGCAGACCCGCTGCGGATGGCAGATACCCTGAATGCGTCGTTTTTGATCTCGAGTCTCCGCCAGTTGAGACGCTTTAAGATCGGGACCAGAATCTGCCCCACCGCGTCAAACTCGATTTTAAAGGACTGCCTGCGGATAGCCTGCGTCTGTGGCTTGTCTGACGCCATTACCTCACCTCACGCTCCAAGTTGCCAATGCGCCTGACGGCATTTGTCTTTAAAATAGCTTATTATATTGATATCCTTTTTCCACACAACTGTATTTAGTGGCGCTTTATCGGTTGCTTGCGGCTGCTTGAAGTAGTCAGGAGGCGGAGATTTCTCAACCGGCCCCAACAATTCCATTCTATGACAGAGATTGAAAATTGTTTTGAATGGAGCGCTTTTTGACATTTGCAATTGGAGTTGTTTTTACAGTCGGGGGCTTCATCCTGGCCAAGGATGCAATTTTTTCTGTGCGCAGAAATATTGCCGAGTCGGTTATCTTTGGAGTGCTGGGCATGATGGTTGGGATTTTCCTGTTGGTGCTTGCCATCACTTGGCAGTTTGAGTGACTGCTCTCCTGACACTAAGTGGCATCTTGGGTCCAAAGATGGACTCGATAATCCTGTAAATCTCTCCGTCATAGCGCCTCAGCTCATCGCGTGAATTGACGTGGTTGTGGAGCCCGGCCACCGGTCGCTGATGCGCGTTGAAGTAACAGGTCACCGCCGTGGCAAAATACTCTCCTCGGTTGCTGGCAGCGTAGGTGCCCTTCCAGAGACCCTTCTTCATGGCCCTCACATACACTCTGTTGATGAGCTCCTGTTGCGCAAGCGGCAGACCGAGATCCATGACGGCATGAGCGAACTCATGAACCAGCAGGCTCTCACCCAGATATCTGTCCCAGGGAAGCAGAAGCAGATTCTCCTCGGAGGCAGAGGTTGCGGGAGCCCCAGGCAGTCCGCCCTGCCCTCGAGTCTGCGCATCGAAGTCGCGTCCGTCGAAGGTCAGTGTTCCTTTAAGATAGCGATGCTCAGGAATGTCAGTGGTAGCTTCGTTCATACCAATTACTGCCACTGTGGCTCCTTGCCTTAGCATTCGCTTGAGTACATCGCTACGGGGAAGGATGACAGATAGCATCTCCGCAGCTTTGAGAAGCGCTGCGTCAGACACGCTCTGGCTGGACCGAACCTTCATCCCAGCCACGCTGAGCTCCTTTGCGTAGAATGGATCGCAGCCCTTCCCTGCCGGTTTGCCGATGTCGCCTGCCTTGTATATGCGTTCCGGGCCAGGGAAAATCACAGCTGCAGCTGCCTCCAATCCTTTAGCCTGCTCAATTGCACCGCCTTTGCGCAGGGCAGCGGCTTGCTTGCGCCAGGTATGCGCGACCAGGTAGTGCTGCGTACCGAGCTGCGCTTTGTATGTTCTGCCTGCCTCTTGATAGAACTTGACGGAGTCACTGGCTCGGCCCATATCCAGCGAGATATCGGCAAGCAAATTAAGCGCAGCTGCATGCTCAAGTGGCTGGTGGACCGCAGACTCTTTCTGAAGCGCAGAGGTAAGCTGGCGCCTGGCAAGGTCCAGATTGCCTGCAGTGTAGTTGCCGTATGCCCGGCTTACAAGCGCATGAAACGACTGTGACTCTGCCGGAGAGAGCAGAAAGCTAAATGCAGAAAGGGCCAGTATCAAACCTGCAATTGCCAACCGCACGGACTCTCCTTGTCCTTAGCCAGGTAAATCACGGTCCTGGCTACAGCCCGGGGGCTGGAAGCCCTCCATCTGACCGGGATAATGTCATAGATATTAGCAGGAATGCGCTGTGCTGCGCGCCTGGTAAATGACATTTTTCCATCCTGATACCAAATATGATGGCGTCTTCTCCTGGTCGCGTTTCTGAGTCTTTCTTGGAAAGATCCAAAATGATCTCGGACACCGTCTTTTGCTGCTGAAGACAGGGAGAGCACACATGAGTAAACACTAAGGATATACCGCCTGCGTAGATGTCCCACTGATGAGCGTTACATTATCTAAGTTAATGTCAACGATTGTTGGACAGTAACAGCTTAAGCCCTATAATTCTGACCTATAGAGGTTTCAATGGAGCTAAATATGGGACTGGGCGTAAGCGTCGCTGTTGTTGTTTTGGCTGCCGTTATTGCCACTTTTATCAATGACTATCTCCCCTCCGGCGAATATGTTGGGGACGAGAATCTCGAACCGTTATAGATATGGAGCGGCTCGCTCGCCTGCCGACGAGTTGTCCTACGGCTCGGTTGAGCCACTTTTATCCATCCTGCCACGTTGAAGTGGGGAATGCGGGCGGGACCCCTGCGCTTCCCTAATCCCATGCCCCAGCAGCCGAGCGTGATAGGCGCGGAGCAGGCGAGGTACGCTGCCTGCGGAGCGCTTAATATTGGGTATATTACCCATATATTCAGGCGGCAGGCTAAAGAGGTAGAAATGCACCAGGAACGCGTACAGACTCCAATCATCAAGTTCTGCCCGAAATGTAGCCGGCAGTACGAGAGGCAGCAGCAAACCTGCCCTGAGCACAATATCAGGCTTGCCGCAGTCGACATGGATCCTCTTGCCGGTACCAGCGCCGGCCAGGCCTACGAAGTGCTGTCAGTCGTTGGCCGCGGCGGGACGAGCCTGGTTTACAAGGCACGCCACCGACTGATGGACAGGAACGTTGCCATAAAGGTGGTGAAGTCCCCCGATGATTTCCTTCTGAAACGTTTCGAGCAAGAGGCCAAGGCTGTGAGCTGTCTTGACCATCCTAACGTGGTTTCCATCTACGACTTCGGTACCACTCCGGACGGCAAAAGCTACATTGTGATGGAGTATCTGGAAGGCAGAAGGCTCTCGGAAGTCATCGCGCAGGTGGAGCATCTACCTTATGACCGGGCAATCAGGATATTCTCAACAGTTTGCGAGGCTATGGAGCATGCGCACTTAAACGGTGTTGTGCATCTGGATCTCAAGCCGAGCAACATTGTCCTTGTCGATTCTGCTCCTGCAGTGGAGCGGGTTAAGGTGGTCGATTTTGGTATCGCCGACCTCTTGCCCTGGGCATCAAAGGCGCGCTCTCAACTGATCGAGGAAGGGCAGGCCTTCGGCAGCCCCTTGTACATGAGCCCTGAGCAGTTCATGAACTACCAGATGGATCTGAGGTCTGATGTCTATGCACTTGCCTGTACCATGTACGAAGCGCTCACCGGGCAGCCACCATATAAGGCTGAGAGCATCGAAGCCCTGGTGACAAAGAAGCTGATTGCAAAACCTGCCTCGTTTAACTCAGTTTGCCCGGACACCTATATCCCCGAGGAGCTGGAGCGCATAGTTTTCAAAGGGCTCAGTGCCGACAAGTCCAGCAGGCACCAGTCCATGTCAGAGCTGAAAGAGGACTTACGCGCTCTTGCCCAGCTGAGCTCCGACCAGGGAGAAGTCGCAGCCCGGCGCAATATACAGGTGATGATAGTCGAGGACAATCCTGTCGCCAGACTGGGCCTCCAGGCAGACCTGAGCGCCATCGGTGACTTGAGGGTTGTTGCCGAAGCTGAAAACGGACTGGAGGCGGTGCAAGCCATTGATTCCGTGAAGGCAGATGTGATCCTCATGGACATTGAGATGCCTGTTATGAACGGCATCGAGGCTACCAAGCGTATCAAGGAGAGGAATCCCGATGCGCGGATTATCATGTTTACCATGCACGACGATCCGGGAGCGATTCTGGCTGCTTTTGGAGCAGGAGCCGACGGGTATTGTGTGAAGAATCAGGAGAAGAGGGCGCTTGAGCGAGGCATCAGGTCTGTTGCTGGCGGCGGATCATGGCTGGATGCCACAATTGCCAGCCGGGTCCTTCGCTCCTGCGCGCTCACATCTGCCGATATTCTCTTGCCGCGGCAGCCAGCCAATGTTGACTCCACCAACAGCAAGGCAAAGCCGGACCACGAGTACCTGATAAAGCTTGCTGATGCACACTATGACAGGCGTGAGCCTGCGGAGGCAGAGGCGCTTTATCGCGGCGCACTCGCCATGCTCGAGAAGCTGTCTGACCGTGATACCGGCAAAGTGGTGTGGGTACTGGTACGTCTGGCTGACATATGCTGCCAGCAAGAGAGAGCCGAAGAGGCGGAGTCATTGTTCCTGAGAGCACTCGAGATCAGGGAGCAGGCTGTAGCTGACCTGAGTGTCGGGGCAGTTCCGACCTTTTCTGAGACTGTAGTCGATGAGCTGAGCCCTCTTGATGAGGCGCAACGGTTGTATCTTCTCTCTCTGCACCATGGTGAAAATATAGTGTCCCTGGCTGACAGCGACATCTCCCAGGACATGCGCGCCAAACTTGCCTGGGTATACAGGGCGTGCAAGAAGTACAGGCAAGCCGATCAGCTCACCCGCCCCGGCCAGGCTGGCAAGCCTTTGCAGGAGAGCACAGGCGATGAGGACAGGGGCGATTATACGGGCTCGTAGCCCGAGCCGCTCCGCATTTTGCGCAAGTTACGACAATGCCTTGAAAGGGATCATTTAGTGTTGATAAGAGACATCTTTTCCAGGGTTTCAAAGCAAGAATTGAATAAGTTAGACAGCTGCGCATAGGAGCTGTCAATCCTATCCCATTGCTGCCCTTTGGCGTCCTGCTCCATGCCTTCCACAAGCTTTTGCATTGATTTTGCCGATGCTACACCGCAACTGCTTTTCAGGTAATGACAAAGTGAGGACACCTCTGTTTGCTGGCGCAACTCAATTGCCACCCTAAGCTTGGCTATACACATGCTCGTGTCGGAGACAAAAACATCCAGAAGCTGCTGCAGCCGTTTTTCCGCAGCCAAATCCACGGGCGGAGCGGGACCC
>CAYPBX010000076.1:0-8700 GCA_964409075.1 uncultured Candidatus Obscuribacterales bacterium | reverse complement strand
ACCTCATCTCCAGCGAAGACAAGTGGTACAGCCGCGTTACCGTGCTAAACGTCATCAACACCGAGCTGGCTGCGGTGCTGGAGGAGTGATCTCTCCTGTCGTCTTCAACACCACAGGTAGTGCTTAACTCACGCTTGAAACGGTTCTGCCCTTGCTGTCCATGGTCTCTCGATAAGGTCTCTGCTCGCCTGATCGAGGGGCACTGGTCTGTGACTTTCAGTCACTGGGCGAAGATGAGCGAAAAGTCGGGCTCAGGCTCGACTTTTCGCTTCTTCGTCCAGGCACAAAAATCTGCTATATTTACTAGTTGTTTTAGATGGATCAAGAACCTCGAGCGGAAACCAGCAGTAACACACGTGTTCAGAAGCAGCACCATCGGCAGGGGCGACGCTTCCAAAGCGTACGCCCCCGCCCGTGCTCTCTTTGCAAACAAGTTAACCGACCAGGCGGTCAGACGGCCTCGATCGCCCCCAGGAGACCTGCCTCTTCAACGGTCCTCCTCGTGAACCTTCCCAGCGGACGTCCAATTCTGCGAACATGCGACTCAGACGGTCCAGTGCGCACGGTAAAGAACTCAAAGAGCCCTGTGTAAACCATCTCGCCTGGCACCAGCGCGGGAGTCTCATTGACTGGAACATACTGCGGTATTCCATCCACCGGACGGAGCACACAGCTAGGGATCTCCCGCGTTGCCAGAGGACCCCTTGGCTCACAGATGAGGCGTGAATGGCTCTTGGAAGGCCCGGCCTTGACCAGGAAGGATTCAAAACTTCCTGTATAGAGAGTCTCACCCACCACGAAAAATCCTGCCTCACTGGCCGGGACATACTGATCCAATCCGTTTACCTCTCTCAAAACACAAATCATTGTGCGGATTGCTGACATGGTTTCCCCCATGGTTCACTTGTTGATTCACAACGGCTTAACTGAAAGTCTCAGCTGGTGCCGTGATACCAGCTGTCTGCCGGACGATTGCAAGACGCCACCCCATCTCCACAACCGGTCGGGCATCCTTTGATCGCTCCTGCCTGGTAAATTGTCACTGGAGGGCATGCCTGTCGTAGTCAGGGCGCTGCGGCTATATGGTGCCGAGCGGCTTGCCACGCATTTCCCTCCGAGGCACCATATAGCCGCTCGCCCGGAGCCGGAGACGCCCGGCAGTGAATGTTTACCCTGCCTGCTTCAAGCCGGGCAGGAGCGCTGCCTTCTACCCAGGAGCGCCCAGCAAAACTTTGCCACCCTGGTTAGCACAGCAGCACAACATGAGCCCAAGGTTGACCCACCAGAACCGGTCTGCCCAGCTGAGGCTTGATTGGCCTTTTCAGCCAGCTCGACTGTCCTGGCAAGCTCAGACCGGGAGATCTCATTGTTGAGAAGGTATCCTACCCTGAGCAGCGTCAGCCCCTGATATGCTGCATCGCGTCCTTCGACACGCAGCAAAGATCGCATCAGCTGCCAGGCATGCCTGGTGTAGAGATTCCACCAGAGCGCGTTCTCGCCCTTGAGAGGAACTCCCTGGCGCCTGGCTTCTTGCCCGAACCAGCCGGCCAGCGTGTGGGGCAGCGACCGTGCTTCAGGACCATCCTGCCCGTCAGGCATCTCCAGACAGGTGAAGTGGAGCACCAGGCGACCGTCAGGATTCTCCTCCTGAAGCTTGCGGAACATCGACACAAGAAACCGGTAGCCACGCCCCTCCTGATCGCTCCCCCAGTCATTGCCGCTTGTGCGGATGAGACCAGCTGCCAGTTCCGCCAGCCTGTCGCCGAGAACGACACTGGAGCCGGCGCGTTCTCCCAGGCGCCAGTGGACGCCAGGAACCTTCGCTCCAACGTCTATGCCCTTAAAGGGCGCCTCTTCGCTGGCAAAGACTTCCAGGGCAGCGTGCAAGACCTTGCGCCCATGCTCAAGAAGGCTGTCTGAGTACCAGTCGAAAAAGTCACGACCGTATTGAATGTTAACGTGATCACGCCGGGCGAAAAAGCCCGGGCAATCGTCAGGAGGTCGAATCTCATTCTCGCCGGAAAGCTTAACTCCCCAGGCCTCTCCAACGCGTCTCACATCGCCGTACTTTGCCAGGGCAAAACGGCGGAAGGAGGCCAGCGCAAGGCTCGAATAAGCCTGCAGTGCTCCCCGGCGCGGATAGTCAGAGTTGCGATCGTGACTGTTGTACGAGGGGAAACGAAGCTCCCCCGAGGGCCCCAGGCTGACGTTTACCTCTGCGATCGACCTTGCCTTGTCTGCAAAGTGCTCCTGGAACGCACGCATAAAGGCTGCGTATTCCTCAATAATCAAGTCTGTGGCCCAGACAGAGACGTACTCGTGAGATACATTCCCTTGCTCGCTCAGGAACCGGCCGACATTGTTGTCGCTCGAGCCTGCCTTGCTCGCCACCGTACCCCACACCCAGGCAGGAACCCCAACATAGGCGTCATCACCAATGTTGCCACCACATCTGTGAAAAGAAAGAATCGGTACCCACTGAAGCCCGGCCGCGGTAACCAGCTGTGCAACCCGGTCATAATAAGACCAATTGTACTGCCCTTGTGTCTCCGCGACAATCCCCCACCACACATCTGTGGACAACGCATGAACTCCAAGCTCCTTGAGTCCCTCAAGTTGCCTTTTGAGCCGCTCCCAGGCGGCTCTGGATGCCGGATTGTCGGGATTCTTTGGATCACCGATCAGGAGCGGACCCAGTACGTTGACTGTGACTCTCTTGTCGTTCATAGGCAACCCTTTCTGAGGCGCTTGCCTCAATTGCTCCTGGCTGCATGTAAAGCCAGGGCACCGATCAGCTCAACGCTGAATCGGCAAGCTCACATCAGGTAGAGAAACCAGGCGTGCCGCCTGCGCGAGGGGCGCTCTCCCGCACCACAGTGATGCGAGAGAGCGGTAACCTTTTCAAATAGCAGCCGGTTAGCGCGTCAAACGACCCGCTCGCCACACCGCTTTCTTTTGACGCCTCGGTCGCGCACGCCGTACGAAACCGAAGCAAGGCTTTTCTCGTGCTGCTCGACAAGACGCGTCTGGCGCCGGCGCTCCTTCAGTCGCTTGGCCAGCGCATGAACATAGGCATCGTCAAGGTTGCCGGTCTTTTCCATGCGCCGCCTCTCGGCCAGCTCATGGACGAGGCTAAAATGCGCCTCCTCGCAGCTCATGGCGCTATCCAGCCAGATCTCTTTAGCTGGAATGAAACGGTACCTCAAATCATGACCAGCAAAACAGAAGTCACCATCGAAGCCTCTACGCACCCGACCGCCGTTTACAATCCATACCGAAAGGTTCTTAACCCGGCGGAAAGGCAAGATATAGACGCCCTCCAGATCGAGCCGGCATGATCTCCCCTGAACAGACTCACCGACGTCTCCGAGTGAGGCGGGAGGAAGATCGGCAACATGATGAGCCACCAGACGGCGATCATCAGCACGCATCTTCTGCTCTCGCGCCAGTCCTCCTTGAATATGAGCCTTGTCATAAGACCAGCCCTCTCGGCACATGAGCTGCCGTTCGACCAGCTCGTGCGCAATCGTGTACTCCAGCTCGGAGACACCGATGCGGTTATCAATCCAGATCTCACCTTCTGGGTTGAAGCGGTAACGCTGGTCGTTACCACCCATGACAAAGCCAGGGTAGATCTCCTCCGCGACGCGCGCTCCATCAACAATCCAGACTTCTAACCCCTGACGTTTGCCGAGATAGACGCGGTAGATGCCTGCAAGTTGCAGGCATCCTCCTGTTCTCTCGAACATCTGGGCGACCTCTTTTTCTTCGCGACTCGGCATAGTTACACCTCATCTGGAAATCATGATCGCCTTACCATGTTTGCGAAAAACCTCTAGCAAGCGGTCAAGAGGTAGCGCGTGGGCCACGTTGCTGTCGCGACCGATCATGGTCTCGGCCATACAAAGGGCGTTCGCAATAGCCTCTCCTGTAGCCTCGCCTGCCGCTTCAAAAAGAGGATTAATGTTGCTGTTGCTAAGCTCCGGCAAGTAGTAAAACAGGCTCGCCTCGTCACGCAGAATGTACCTGGGAATTCGCCTGCTGGTTGAAAATGCCAGGAAAAAGTCGCCGCTCTCGTGCTGAGCCACAGAGCCTGTGCGCGCCAGCCCGAGGGCTGCTCTCCTGCACAAGCGCCCCAGCTGCCGAGGAGTCAGTGGGGCATCAGTGGCGATGACCACCACAATCGACCCTTCCCTGTGCTCGGTGGCCAGGTCTTCGGGAATCTCGGCTCCTACGGGCACGCCATCGATGAGCAGCTGCTGCCTACTGCCATGATTGCAATTCACCAGCACCCCTACCGTGTAACCACCATCTTCTGCCGGCAACACCCGCGATGCAGTGCCGATGCCACCCTTGAACTCGTAACAGATCATGCCTGTGCCAGCTCCGACCGAGCCTTCGGGCACGCGGCCACCGGCGGCCAGATTAAGTGCCGAGAAGACGTGGTCCTCTTTGACATGACGCCCCTGGATGTCATTAAGGACACTGTCGTCACACTCGCCCACCACCGGAATACAGGTGTCATCGTCAATGCCGATCTGCGGGTATTTCTTGAGCATCCAGCTAATTACAGCATCGTATACAGTGCCTACTGAAAGAGTATTGGTCAAGACAACCGGCACCTCGAGCGTGCCGGACTCCCTGATCCAGTCGATACCTGTGAGCACGCCATTTCCATTGAGTACGTACGCAGCAGCAGAAACACGATCGTTCCAAACATCACCCTCGTGAGGAATGATCGCTGTTACGCCGGTTCTGGCCGGTCCGTTGCCGGGGGTAAGCTTCCCCTCACCATGACTCACGGTCACGTGTCCCACTTTGACGCCGGAAACATCGGTGATAGCATTCTCAGGGCCGGTGTCTAAGGTACCAATCTTCAACCCCAGCTGGCGCAGCCTCTGTCTCCCGCTACCGGGAAACTTTTCGACCGGGCCATCGCTTTCGCACGCACCGCCATGCGCCGATTGATACAGCGGGCTTTCATCAGGCACACCAATTTTTGCACCGCGGGGCGCCTTTTTGCTCAAGTAGAGGATCAGACGCACAAGCCAGAGCACCAGCAGAATCGCTGGCACAACCAGAGCCAGGGTGAGGATTTCGAGCATTGTCAACCTCCTCATAGGTGCAGCTAGTCGATAAGGTTGAGCAGGAAGTCCGTAGCCAAGCCAACCCTGGATCACAACTGCCATGCGACTGGCTATCTTTGAATCCAGCTCGGCTAAAGCTTTTACAGCTTATGCTTCAAGGGCCTTTTTCCGTTCTTAATTTGTCAAATAGAATAGTTCACGATCTACACTACAACTGCCTTCTTCCGCCAGGCAACCAGGTTCTCCCCGGAGTTGATACACGCCTCTCAATCCACCATTTGTATCCGTCAACGCCCAGCACATAAACATTGGCCGTTGATTCAACTGGTGATTTATCTGTACAAAAAGAAGATTGTCAAGAACCATGGTCGCTCACAGATGAGCTACAACCAATCGCTTAATCAGTTGCGCAGCCAGCACCAGCAATTACTCGAGCAGAGAAGTTTTTGCCCGGCAGGCAGCCAACACCGCGTACAAGCCAGATACACACAGCAGGATCTCTGTTACCATCGGTGCAGATACCCACCGGCAAGGCACCGCTGCCGCCTATCAAAAGCCGCGAACGAGATGAGGAGGAAAGAATGAAGCTACTGAGCATGTACTTTTTCACCTGTTTCCTTCTCGTGCTCGCATCGAATTATCTGCAGGTAGCTGCCCAGGCGGATCAAGTTCAACAGTCAGTGGAAGGGCTCCGTGCAGCCAATCGTGCTCACAAGCTTTATCAGCAGGGACAATTCAGCGCCGCGGTATCAGCCTATCTGGAAGCTGTCAAAAAAAAACCCGACAATGTCGATCTTTATCTGGGCCTTGCTTCAGCAGCCTCGGCAGCAAAGATATGGAAGGAGGCAGTAGGCGCATACGGGCGCATACTGCAACTCCAACCAGAACGCACAGACATACTGAAAGATTACGGCAACGCGCTCTACAGCCTGGAGGAATTGGACAAAGCAGCTGTAATCTACAGTAAGGCCGTGAAGGTTGATCAAGACAAACAATCAATTCGTTCACGCCTGGCTCGCATATACACACAGCAAAAAAGGCTGCCTGAGGCGATTTCTCAGTATCGCGCAGCGCTGGCAGAGAACAGCTCCTCCGCCAGCACTCATTACGGGCTGGCAGGGGCGCTCTGGGGCAACGGTCAGCAGGGTGAGGCGATCAAGCACTACCGGGAAGCAGCTGCACTCGATCAAAATAATGCCGGCTATCAAGCGGCGCTGGGCTATGCCCTCTTTCACGCTCAGGATTACTCCAGCGCAGTCGCTGCTTATGAGAAAGCCGCCAGACTCAACCCGCAGGATCAGAGCACACTCCAAGCTCTAAACGCTGCACGACAGGCCGAAAGTGCTCAGATGCAACACAGGGAAAGAAAGAAGAAAAGGAGATCCCGGTAGGTTAAGCCAGCTGCGCTAGGGGCGTGTGTTCAGTTCGCTCTAGAGCTTATAGATTACTTATTAACAACCGTCCGGGTGGGCATCAGAGCAAAATGCCATCGAAGCCTTTCTTGACAGGCTTTTCAATAGACGAACCCATAACTATTAAGAGTCTAAAGGGGGCGCCCCGGCTCAGTTGCCAACAGCGTGGCCGAAGCTTAGTGTTATAAGCACTGTTCCATGTTGTTCTCCTAGTAAAAGCTGTACTGCTGCCGACTTAAGCTGATTACTCGATAGTTCCTTATTGATCTGCGCCCAAGCAGATCAGTTGTTGTTTGCCAGAACAGCGAGCTTTTACCAGATGTTACCGCCCACCTTTTGGGGAAACGCGCGGACGTACTGCCACCTAAAGAGTGGAACCTTACCTAGACTTGGGCTGAACCAACAATAAGGAGCGGCGCATGGTCAATTGCTCTCCTGAGGCGAGCGGAGCATTATGTCCTCATGAGAAGACGCCTCCGCAACGAATTGCTGTCATCTACAATCCCGTAGGCGGCTCTGCCAACATGGTGACGTTGACGGAACTAATCGACAGACTGAGACAGAGCAGGGCTGTGGTCGATCTCCATCCGACCGGCCCGGAGCGCTCCTCAGCAACCAATCTGGCCAAAAAGGCGCTGGATACCGGCGCTGACCTTCTGATTGCTTTTGGAGGAGACGGCACAGCCGCACAGGTCGGCGCCGCCGTCGCCGGGTCCAGGGTGCGCCTGGGCGTTTACCAGGGCGGCACCAGTAATGTATTCGCCAACGCCTTCTATCCTCCCATGAGCGGATTGCAGTTTGCCGACATGGTACTCCATGGCCGTGCACAGCCGGTGGACATCATCTGCTACAAATACATGCTTGAGGATAGCGCCGAACTGCAAGAGGGGATTGTTCTCTGCGGGCTCTGCATCGGTCCATATGCAGAGGCAATCTCGATGGCACCGAGAGTCTTCAAGCGCCTCTTCGGCCCGGCCACCTACGCTTGGCGCGTGGCTCTCGCTTCGCTGGATCTGGTTCAGCATCGCTACAAATTCGTTACGCCCGAGCGCACCTGGTCGAGCATCGCCAACATCGGTGTCATCCTCAATGTGACCCACTCAGCGCTCCTCGGCCTGAGTCGAGGTTGCTGTGCCAGCGACGGTCTTCTTGATTTGGTCACCTACAGAATGGACAACATCTGGCAGATCTTCAAGACGCTCTTCTGGCTGATTGTCTCACGCCCACATCGCTCTCCGCACTACAGCCGCTGTCGCACATCTGAGGTAACCATCTCCTCATCGCGGCCTTTCGCCTTGAACATAGACGGCGAGACTGGCGGACCAACAAGGTCGATCGCGCTCACCGTCGTACCCGGAGCGCTCAATCTAATCGCCAGCTAGGTGCAAGGCGGTGCCGGACAGTTAGCCGTCATAGGTGCGGTTTCCTTATTCACAAAGTACAACAAGAACGCCCTAGGAGAGGATTTGCCCACATGCCAACACAATCGGCCTGGAAATTCTGTCCATTCTGCGCCTCTTCTCTTGCAGAGCGTGAAGTGGGCGACGGTCACTGCTGCCGACTCGCCTGCACAACCTGCCAGTTCGTTCACTGGGACAGCCCGGTGCCAGTTGTAGCCACACTCATTCCCATGGATGGTGGGGTTGTGCTCGTTCAACGAGCGGTTGAGCCATTCAAGGGGAGATGGTGCTTGCCACGTGGCTTCATGAACCGCGGCGAGATTCCCAAACGAGCAGCTGTACGCGAGACCCGGGAGGAGACGGGATTGAAAGTGTGGTTGGTGCGTATTATCAACGCCTGCAACCCGAGTCCCGCTGGAATCGAGCTAAACCAGGTGACCATGTTCTACCTGGCCCGCAAGCTCGAGGGAGAGCTGGCGCCAGGCAGCGACGCTCTGGCTGTCGGTGTCTTCACTGCCGACAACCTGCCGGATATCTGCTTCCGTTCCGACCGCATACTGGTGGATGACTGGTTTGCCGGCAGGCTCGGCGCACTGGATAACTGAAACCACTGACGGCAAACCTGCAGGCCAGCTCAAGTGCAAGTCTCGCGACACGGCACAAGCTGATTACAGCAACATTAAAGGACGATACCCACCATTCTGCAACAGCCGCTCTTCGCCCAGCTGGCTTTGATGGAACTAAGGCCCGCTGCTCGGGGAGCGGCCATGCTGGCGACATCCCACACAGGAATGTTCAAGA